>JBMFPD010000228.1:0-5292 GCA_049969295.1 Anaerolineae bacterium
CCAGGGGCGTGCCCATCGCGGCGAGGAGGAGGGCGGTACCTAGGATGAGCATGTACCGGATCACTTGCCTCCCTACCTCCTTCCGAACTCGGCGATCTCGCTCCGCAGCCGGGCGATGAGGTCGCCCAGGGCGGCCTGCTCCGTGGGCGGGGCCAGGGGCCGGGCGATCTCGGCTTCGGCCAGGGCCTCCGCCAGCCGCCCCTGCATCCGGTAGAGGATGGCCAGGTTGCGGTGGCTCAGGTAGCAGTCCGGGGCCAGGGCCTGGGCCTTCTGGTTCGCCTCCTGCGCTGCCGCGTAGTCGCCCTTCTGGGCGTAGGCGGTGGCCAGGCCGTTCCAGGCCTGGGGCAGTTCCTGCTCCTGGGCCAGGGCCTGCTGGTACAGGGCGATGGCCTCGTCAAAGGCCCCGCGGGCAAGAGCAGCCTCGGCCTGGGCCAGGAGCCCCGTGAGGGCCCCCCAGTCGTGCTCCGGGTGCAGGGCGGCTTCCACCTCCAGCAGGAGGTCGTCCATGCTCTGGCGTTCGTAGTCCGGGGCCAGGTTGCGGGCGGCCCAGGCCTGGTTGAGGGCCTCCCGCACCTGCCCCATCTGCAGGTAGAGGTAGGTCAGGTTGCGGCGGCTGATGTAGTCGTTGGGCACTGCAGCGATGACCTTCTGGTTCTCCGCCAGGGCCTCGCCCAACCTTCCCTGCCGGGCGTAGACGACGCCCAGCGCGCTGCGGGCCTGGACGTAGTCCGGGTTGAGGTCCAGGGCCTTCTTGAGCATCTCTTCGGCACGGGGGAGGTCGTTGCGCGCCAGGTACAGCTGGCCGAGGCGCCAGTAGGTCATGTGGAACTGGCTGTCCAGGGCCAGGGATTCCTGGTAGCGCGCCTCCGCTTCCTCGGGCTGGCCCAGGAGTTCGTAAGTCTCGCCCCACTCGTTGAAAAGTTGGGCGTTGTGGGGGCTGAGTTGGGTGGCCTGGCGGAAGTACTCCAAGGCCTTCTCCAGGCGTTGCTGGCGGACGGCCGGGTCGGAGGTCCACTGGGCCCAGACCTGGTAGGTGCGGGCCAGGTTGGCGGTGTGGTCCGTGTTGAGGGGGTTCAGGTCCCGGGCCCGCTGGAGGACCTTTTCCGCCTCACGGACCAGAGCCTCGCGCTCCCCGGGGTCGGTCAGGCGCTGGGCTTTCTCCAACTGGGCCCGCCCCAGGAAGAGGTAGTAGTAGTCCTGATCCGGGGCCAGGGCAATGGCCTTCTTGTACAGGGCGATGCTCGCATCCCACTGCCCGTAGGCCTCAGCAGCCTGGCCCTGCTTGTAGAAGACGTCCGCCCGCACCAGGCTGACGTTGACAGCGACGACCGCGGCCACCGCGCCTGCGCCCAGGAGCGCCCCCATCCCCAGGGCCAGCATCCCGTTGCGGAGCCAGGGGCGCGCCGGGCGTGGGCTTTCCAGGTAGAGGGCCGCAGCCAGACCGCCCCACAGGATGGCCAGGGCGAGGACGTACCCGACGAAGTGGAACGAGAGCCGCTCCGGCCCGTCCGGCCCGCCGATGAGGGCCCAGCGCATCCGGGAGGCGTGCCACAGGCCGTACCCCAGCCACACGGTGAGGGTGATCAGAGCATAGGCAACGGCGGAGCCGGCGAGGGACGCGGTGTCGGCCGGCCCGCGGCGGTGGCCGGCAGCCAGGCTGACCAGGCCACCGACAAGCCAGGTCAGGAGGAAGAGCCACAGGATGCCGTAGAGGGGCTGGTACTCGCCGGCCCCCACCATCCTGGCGGCGATGGAGTTCCAGAAGATGGAGACCGTGGTCTCCAGCCGGCCCAGGTTGGCTGTGTAGTCGTAGACCAGGGTGGCCAGGATGATGGAAGAGACCAGGGTGTAGGGGAGCACGGCGAAGAAGCCCCCCGCCGCTGGAGGAGGGGCAGGGAGCGGACGCTCCGGCCTGGCCCGGCGGCGCCGGCGTCGGCTGGCCTGCTGAGGGCGAGGATTTTCGGGAGCCGGGGCTGGTTCCTGCTCCTGAAGGCTCCGGGCCCCCACGACCCCCAGGACGCCGGTCAGGGCCCAGAAGTAGGTGCGGGTGGCGGCGATGGCGATGCCGAAGTGGATCTCCACAAAGTGCGCCACCAGGGCCGAGAGGAGGGCCAGGAGCAGGAGGGTATCCCGCCGGGCCTCCTCACTGCCGTGGTGTGCCGGCGTGAGGGTGACGATGGTCAGGTAGGCGATGACGCCGAGGATGAAGCCCGCCGGGATGCCCACCCCGGCGAAGCGGAAGGAGCCATCCAGGAGGCGCGGCAGGAGGATGCCGGCGGCGGCGCCGCCGGCGGAGAGGGCCAGGAAGAGGTCGCGGTCCCGCTTCCCCTGGAGCATGCCCAGCCAGCGCAGGCTGAAGTAAAAGATGCTGCCGAAGAGGTAGAAGTAGGCCAGGAACCCAAAGGCTCCTGTGGTGACCAGGGCGTCAAAGGTCTCGTTGTGGGAGCGGTCGGGCGAGGCGTTGCGGGCCTCGTAGTGGGCCAGGTCTGGCGGGTAGACCGCGTTGTAGGCCACGTACATGGACTCTGGCCCGTACCCCACAAGGGCGCGGGCGGGGTTCCGCTGGAGGAGGTCCACCACGCCTTCCCAGATGAGGACGCGAACCTTGCCCGTGCCGGACTCCACTTCAAAGACCTGCCCCATGCGGCCGATGTAGGGGAGTTCCCGCAGGGGGCTCAGGGGAGAGTGGGGCAGGTTGAAGACGACCAGGAAGGCGGCCACGAGGAGGGTCTGGAGGATCCAGGCGAGCCAGAGCCAGCGCCAGCCTTTCTTCAGGGCGGCCAGGACGGCGTAGACCGGGAGCGCGCCGAGGGGGAGGCTGCCCAGGGCCGTTCCCGCGGCCTTGAGGACCTCCGATGGGTGCAGGGGGGCGCGGTCGGGCCACTGGCGGCGGAGGGCGATGAGGCCCACCAGGACGAAGACGTACAACCCAGCAGCCCAGCCGAGCCAGGGCCCCCGGCTCTGGGTGTAGACAATGGCCACCGCCTGCACCACGAGGGCGAAGATGTAGACCCCGGTGAGGATGGCGTCGGCCATGCTCCCTTCGCGCTCGGCCATCAGGAGGCGGAAAGAGTGGAGGAGCCGCTCCAGGGTGATGAAGAAGGCCATGATGAGGTGGGCGGCCAGGAAGATGGGGTTCCCGGCGTTGGCGGCCACTCGGGTGACCACATCGCCACCCCACGGGAGGGGGTCCAGCCCGCTGTGCTGGATCCAGCCGTAGATGGCGATGGGGATGCTGGTGAGGACGACCGTGTTCAGGAGGCGTTCCAGTTGTTCCCGGCGGCGCAGCGCGCCCAGGATGGAGAAGAAGACGACCACGTAGGCGAGGAAGGAGAAGGTCCCCTGGAGGCGCTGGTACGAGCCCCAGAAACTGACGCGCGGGGCAACGGAAAGGGCGGTGCTCAGGAGCGTGGCCGCGAGGTAGAACAGGGCGGGCAGGACGAAGGGGGTCCTGCGGACCCAGGGGATGAGTCCCATGGGGCGGTCCGGGTCCTGGGGGGCGGCGCCGGTCTCGTTGACGGCCTTGACGACCCAGGCGACGGCCATCAGGAGGGCGATGGAGCGCAGGAGGGCCAGTTTGTCCGGCTCGAAGACGCGGCTGGAGTGGACGTTGAAGAAGAGAGGCACGACGATGAGGGCCAGGAGCCACCCGCCCTCAATGACGTGGTCGCACCATGCGCTGAGTTTGTTGGCCATGGCCCTGCCCTTTGGCGCCTCCACCGGATAGCCGCGAGTTCCAATGGACCAGCAGGTCCTGGGTAGCAGGGGGTATCTTACCGCAAGGGCATGGAAAAATCAAATCGCCCGAGGGAGGGCCAGGGGCCCCTTGTCCCCGGGAACCCGTTGGCTATCTGGAGGTGCCCGGTCAGGGGCAGCAGCGGGTGGAGGGGGCTGCTGGGTCGGAGCCGCCGTAGCACGAGGACCTGGGGCTCCGGCCGAACGTCTCCAGGGCTGCCGCGAGCCCCGCCTTCACGACCAGGTCGGCAGGGATGGCTTCGTAGACCTGGCCCTCTACTTCCACGGTCCTGCAGTCGGCGGGGCCGCAGACGTCGCAGCAGGGGCTCTGGCCGACCGTCCCGCCGAGCCACTCTTCCAGGGGCCGGCCGTTCAGCCAGATCTGGTTGGAGCGCAGGGGGTTCTGGGCGAACTGGGCCTCCGAAAGGGCCTCCTTTTCCAGGACGACCTCCAGCCCCAGGGGGCCCAGGGCCTGCCGCAGGGTGGACACGGCTTGCTCCAGCCCCTCTTCCGTAGAGCGGCACCTTGGGCAGGTCTGGCCGTTTTCCACGAGCCGTTCCCATCGGATGTGCAGGGTTTGCATATTCGCGTTAGTTCCTCCGTCTCGGGGATTGCTCGTTGCCCCGCAGGCGAGAGGCGGGACCGCGCCTTGAGGCATTGGCCTGGGGTGCTGAGATAGGGCAGTCCGCTGAACGTGCCAGCCGTGAGGAAAAGCCTCTGAAGGGCGGGCGAAGGCATTGCCCTTGCCTGCCCGGTTGAGGTGCATGGAGAGGAATACCTCACGGCTATCTCCTTTGCCGTATCCATCGCTCCACGGCTTTACGCGCGGCCTCCAGTTGCCCTGGATTGGTAGCCGTGGTCACCAGACGCAGCCTGAAAAGGATGTCCGTCCCCAGACGGATGCCGACGATGATCGCGTTGGACCCCTCGGCCTTGACCTGTTCCTCTCCTTGTTTCCATTCCTCGGTGTGGACTTCGGTCACGAAAGGGAACCGATTGCACAGTTCCCGAGCGAACCGCTCCAACTTGTCTTGGTAATGGTGTTTGGCGATGTGGACCTTGCATTCACCCTGCCGCGCTGGGGGGAGCCCTTCTACGCTGTCCAAGATGCTAGCAACCTGCTGCCCGAGAGGTGTCGGGTCTCCCTGTTTCGTCAGAAGGCTAGAGGCGATCAGCATTTGCTTTAAATCTTTGGCGGGGAGGGTTTGTCCTTTGAGAGCACCCAAAATATCTCCCAGAAGCGGGAACAGACCGATGAAGGGCAGGTCCACCATGCGTGGGCGGTCGCTTTTCGGCGCGTTGAGCGAGGGATGCAGCCGTTCGGTAAGGCTCTCAGGTGGAAGTTTCCGTAAACAATTGATTTCACCATTTGCTTCCATCCACGGGGGTGCCCAGATGTGGAACAGTCGCTCTGCGCCGTAGAATTGGACGGCGAGGACTAGAAGCGAGGACATGGCCTTGCGGCCTCCGGCAATGCAGACGAAGAGCCGGTCGCCGCTGTCTCGGAACGTTTTGAGGATGCGGCAAGCTTCCTGCATGAACTCCACCGCCGCCTCA
>JBMFPD010000229.1:0-5240 GCA_049969295.1 Anaerolineae bacterium
GGCGTGCCCTACGGTCTCGGCGGCACCCCCTTCCCTCCCCGCGTCCCCGACTCACCAACACAAGATGCAACCGCAACCCACCGGGCGCGCATTTGGCAAACTGGGCGGAAGGGTGTATAATTCACCTGACATCCTGGTATGGCGTCCCGGGAGGAGGACATTGTCGTCGCTCAAGCCAGGCGTGGACTTCTGCCACCCCCATGTGCCGCGGCCTCCGGATGTCGTTCAGCGCCAGGCCTTTCAGAGAAAGAGGGACTCCGGGGAAGGGGCAGCAGCCCGCCTCTGGAGGGGCGGGAAGCGGAAATCGGAGAGGGAAGGTCGTCTGTCGCCAGAGGCATGAACGCCCACGGGCGTCCGCCAAGGCATGGGCAGGCGACCTTGTTGTTTCTTACCGGCTCTGCTGCAAGGTGGGACGGATATCCAGCCTCTCCAGGGGCAACGCGGTGCAGCAGCCTGGAGAAAGGTCACCGAATGCACGCATGAGCCTGAACTGAGGGCGTTACCAGGGCGAAGACACCCCGGGCATCTGAGCCTTGCAACCGAGCATTTCCCACTGGAAATGGAGCGAACGATGCGGGAGATCCAGGCCAGTGACGTTGCCGATGCCGTGGCGCGCCTCTGCGTGGAGGCCAACTACCATCTGGGGGAAGACGTCCTTGAGGCGCTCAAACGGGCGCTGGAGCAGGAGGAGTCGCCGGTGGGCCGGGAGATCCTGGCCATCCTCCTGGAGAACGCCCGCCTGGCCGCCGAAGGCGTGGCCCCCCTCTGCCAGGACTGCGGCGTGGCCGTCGTCTTCGTGGAACTGGGCCAGGACGTCCACATCGTGGGCGGCGACCTGCACGCAGCCATTGAAGAGGGCGTGCGCCGGGGCTACAAAGAGGGCTACCTGCGCAAGTCCATGGTGCGCCAGCCCTTCTCCGCCCGCGTCAACACTGGCGACAACACCCCTCCCGTCGTCTACATGGACGTGGTCCCCGGCGACCGGCTGCGGCTGACGGTGGCCCCCAAGGGCGCTGGCAGCGAGAACATGAGCGCCCTGGCCATGCTCAAGCCTGCCGATGGGCGAGCGGGCGTGGTGGACTTCGTCGTGCGCACCGTGGACCGGGCCGGGGCGAACCCCTGCCCGCCCATTGTGGTGGGCGTGGGGGTGGGCGGCACGGCGGAGCGGGCCATGCTCCTGGCCAAGCGGGCCCTCCTGCGGGAGGTGGGCAAGCCCCATCCCGACCCGGAGGTGGCCGACCTGGAGCGGGAGATCCTGGCCCGGGTGAACGACCTGGGCATCGGCCCTCAGGGGCTGGGCGGCCGGATCACGGCCCTGGCTGTCCACGTGGAGACGATGCCCTGCCACATGGGCAGCCTGCCCGTGGGCGTGAACATCCAGTGCCATGCGGCGCGGCATAAGGAGGTGGTCCTGTAGGATGGCGATGGAGGTGCCCCCGGTGGTCCCAGGCATGCCCGGCCGTCTGAAGAGCGGGCTGCTCTTCACCCTGGTGGGGTTCCTCGTGGGGCTCGGGGTGGGCTTCCTGGCCAGCGTGTGCACGGTGCCGATGGCTGCGGTTTTGGGCGCGGCAGCAGGGTATCTGGCGGCCCGGTGGGAGGGCGCGCCGACGGTGGTGCGGGCACGGCAGGCCGGCGCCCTGGCCGGCCTCCTAACAGGGGTAGGCCACACCCTGGGGGCTCTGGCCGGCGGGGCCCTGGCCGCCCTGTGGGCCAGCCAGACCGTCCTGGAGTGGCTCGTCCGGAGCAGGGGGTTCCCTGCCGACAGTTCCCTTCTCTGGCTCAGCACCGCGCTCACCATGTCCTGCATCGGGGGGCTGGGACTGCTTCTCGCATTGGGGTTCGGCGCGCTGAGGGGCGCGGCCTGGTACGGATGGCGCGGCCCGGGCCGGGAGGGCCCTCGAGGTGCCAGGCGAGGGACCGCTCTCGGTCCCAGGCCGGAGCGCCGTCGTCTGGATGGCAGGGATCCTGGCCCTCCTGGTCTGCTGCATCGCCGGGTTCCTCGTCCTCTCGTGGTTCGTGTTGACCGGGACCGGGGGGATGGGGTTCTAGGCGTCGGGGGTCGGGAGAGGTCGACAGGAGCGAAGGGAGCACGGCGGAGGGAGGGCAATGCAGATCACCACTCCGTTGACCGATGAGGTGGTGGAGCGCCTCCGCGCGGGGGACAAGGTCACCCTGAGCGGGGTCGTCTACGTGGCGCGCGATGCGGCCCACAAGCGCCTGGTGGAGGCCCTGGACCGCGGGGAGGACCTCCCCCTGGACCTGCGGGGCCAGGTCATCTACTACATGGGGCCTTCGCCTGCGCCCCCAGGGCGGCCCATCGGTGCGGCCGGGCCCACCACCAGCGGCCGCATGGACCCCTACGCCCCCCGCTTGATGGCCGAGGGGCTCAAAGGGATGATCGGCAAGGGGAACCGGTCGCCAGCCGTGCGGGAGGCGATGCAGAAGTACAAGGCCGTCTACTTCGGGGCTATCGGGGGCGCGGGCGCGCTCATCTCCCAGCGCATCAAGGAGGCGGAGGTCATCGCCTACCCGGACCTGGGGGCCGAGGCCCTCTTCCGCCTGGTGGTGGAGGACTTCCCCCTCATCGTCATCAACGACATCTACGGTGGCGACGCCTACGAAGAGGGCAAGGCCCGCTACCGACGGGGGTAGAGCGTTTCAGAGGTGGCACGATGAGGATTCGCATTGCAGCGGATGTCATCCGAGGCGAACTGGTGCGCCAGGTGGAGGAACTCAGCGGGCAGGACCTCCTGGCCTGCTACCAGTGCGGCAAGTGCGCGGCCGGCTGCCCCGTGGCCTTCGCCATGGACCTCCTGCCCAGCCAGGTCATCCGCCTGGCCCAACTGGGCCAGATTGAAGAACTCCTGGAGACGCAGACCATCTGGCTCTGCGCCGCCTGCCAGACCTGCACCACCCGCTGCCCCAAGGGGGTGGACCTGGCTCGCATCATGGAGGCGCTGCGGGAACTGGCCCTCCGGGCGCGGGGGGACCACATCAACCCCAACTGCTTGCCCCCAGCGGAACTGGCCGAGTTCCCCCAGCAGGCCTTCATCGCCGGCTTCCGCAAGTACACGGCATGAGAGCGATCAGCCAGCCGCCGACCGCTGATGGCTGACGGCTATTAAGGAGCGGCAACGGTGCAGATTCCCTACTTTCCCGGTTGCACCCTGAGCACCACGGCCACGGGGTTTGACAAGGCGGCCCGTGAGGCCGCGGCCCTCCTGGGCGTGGAACTGAAGGAACTCCAGAACTGGAACTGCTGCGGGGCCACCTTCCCCCTCCTGGTGGACAACCTGCTGGACCTGGCCGGCCCGGCCCGGGTCCTGGTGAGCGCCCGAGAGGAGGGAACCCGCGTCGTCACCGCCTGCACCACCTGCTACAACGTCCTGAAGCGCACGAACCTCGTCCTGCGGACCGACGCCGAGAAGCGGGAGAAACTGAACCTCTTCCTGGAGAGCGACTACCAGGGCGACGTGGAAGTCCTGGACCTCATGCAGTTCCTGCGGGACGAGGTGGGCATGGAGGCCATCCAGAAAGCCGTGGTGCGGCCCCTGGGCGGGATGCGGGTGGCCGCCTACTACGGCTGCATGGTCCTGCGGCCCCCGGCGGAGGTCTGCTACGAGGACAACCCAGACGCCCCCCGTGCCCTGGACGACCTCCTGCTGGCCCTGGGCGCCGAACCGGTGGACTACCCCCACAGGGCGGAATGCTGTGGGGCCTACCTGGCGGTGAAGTCCCAGGAGGTCACAGCCCGCATGGTCCACACCATCCTGGATGCCGCGGTGCGGGCGGGCGCGGAGGCGGTCATCACCAACTGCCCCCTGTGCCAGTTCAACCTGGATAAACAGCAGGAGCGGCTGCGCCTGTTGGAGGTCGGCTTCCGGCCGGTGCCTGTCTTCTACTTCGCCCAACTCCTGGCCGTGGCCCTGGGCCGGCCGGCGGAGGCCTACGACCTGCACAAGCACAAGGTGGACCCGCGGCCGCTCCTCACGCGTTACGAACTCCTGGGGGTGAAGGTGTGAACGGCGAAGGGCAAAGGGTGCCGAGGGCCCTGGTCATCGGCGCGGGGATCGCCGGCATCCAGGCCTCGCTGGACATCGCCAACTCCGGCTACGAGGTCGTGCTGGTGGACCGCATGCCCTCCGTGGGCGGGCGGATGCTGCAACTTTCCGAGACCTTCCCCACCCTGGACTGCGCCCAGTGCATCCTCACACCCCGCACGGTGGAGGTGGGCCAGCACGAACGCATCCGTCTCTACACCTACTCCGAGGTCGTCTCCGTGGAAGGGGAGGTGGGGGACTTCCGGGTGCGCATCCTGCGCCACCCGGCCTACGTGGACTGGGCCAAGTGCACCGGCTGCGGCGTCTGCCAGGAAAAGTGCCCCAGGCGGGTGAGTTCCGAGTTTGACCGGGCGATGGGCCGGCGCAAGGCCATCTACACCCTCTCGCCCCAGGCCGTGCCCAACAAACCGGTCATAGACCGCGAGAACTGCCTCTACTTCCAGCAGGGGAAGTGCCGTGTCTGCGAGCGCTTCTGCCCCACAGGGGCTATCGCCTTTGACCAGGGGCTCCAGGAGGTTGAAGAGCGGGTGGGGGCCATCGTCGTGGCCACTGGCTACGAACTCTACCCCCTGGAGCGCCTGGGGGAGTACGGCGGGGGCCGCATCCCCGACGTGATAGACGGACTGGCCTTTGAGCGGCTCCTCTCGGCCTCGGGGCCCACAGCGGGCAAGGTGCGGCGGCCCTCCGACGGGCGGGAGCCCAAAGAAGTGGTCTTCGTCCAATGCAGTGGCTCCCGCGATCCCCACTTGCACATGCCCTACTGTTCCAAGATCTGCTGCATGTACACGGCCAAGCACGCCATGCTCTACAAACACCGGGTGCACGATGGGCAGGCCTACATCTTCTACATTGACATCCGCTCTGCCGGGAAGCGGTACGAGGAGTTCGTGCAACGGGCCATGGAGGAGGACCGGGTGATCTACATCCGGGGCAAGGTGAGCCGCATCTTCCGCGATGGGGACAAGGTGGTGGTCTGGGGGGCCGACACCCTGAGCGGCAAGCCGGTGGAGGTGCGGGCGGACCTGGTGGTCCTGGCCACGGCCATGGTCCCCCGGGCGACGGCCCCGGCTCTGGCCCGGATGCTGGGCATCCCCGTGGACGAGCATGGCTTCTTCGTGGAGCACGATGCCAACCTGGACCCGGTGGAGAGCGGCCGGCCGGGCGTCTTCCTGGCCGGGG
>JBMFPD010000230.1:0-5211 GCA_049969295.1 Anaerolineae bacterium
CCAGGAAATGGATGTAGTCCAACTCGTCGCATTTCGGTGGGTTCGTGGAACCAGGTATACCATACCCGAAGGAACTGCGTAACTCCTATAAGAGTCAGCCCTGCCACCTCTGCCAATCACGAGGAACCGCGGAGATTGACAATTCTCGCCCGAGGGGGTATAATGTAGATGGTTGCCCCCGTGGTGGAATTGGTATACACAGCAGGTTGAGGGCCTGTGCCCGGAAGGGCGTGCTGGTTCGAGTCCAGTCGGGGGCACTGGTGCACGCGGACCCCCCAGGAAGCGTGCCATCGGCGGGGCTACAAGGGCGTAGCCCCGCTTTGCTTTCCCCTGAGCCCCGTAATGGTGGCCTCCGCGACGGGTCCCAGGGAGTCCTTGCCTCCTGCGCTCGCTTCTTGCAATGCCTGGCTACCTGTGCTATACCATCTCTGGACATCCCTCCACAACCGGGGGCGAGGGCGGTATCTGGAGGGCCTCTGGGAGGGGGGCCTCCCCATTGAAAGAGGAGGACACAATGGAGAGGAAACCGGGCAAGTTCTACCTAGGCCGTGCCTACGACCTGGAAGCCGGCAAACTGCAGGATGAGCCGGTCTTCTACGATGCCGACGACCTGACCACCCATGCCGTCTGCATCGGCATGACCGGCAGCGGCAAGACGGGGCTGGGAGTCGGCCTCCTGGAAGAAGCCATCCTCCAGGGCATCCCCCTCCTCGTGGTGGACCCCAAAGGGGACGTGGTCAACCTGCTCCTCCAGTTCCCGAACCTCGCCCCGGAGGAATTCCAGCCGTGGGTGGACCCTGCCGAGGCCCAGCGGGAGGGCCTTTCGGTGGGGGAGTATGCGGCCAGGGTGGCGGAGACCTGGCGCAAGGGCCTGGCGGACTGGGGCCTGGGCCCCGAGGACGTGCGCCACCTGCGGGAGGCCGCGGACTACACCATCTACACTCCAGGGAGCGATGCCGGCACCCCCGTGAGCATCCTCCAGAGTTTCCGCGCCCCGAAGGAAGGCTGGGAGGCCGCCGGCGAGGAAGCGCGGGAACAGGTGACACACCTGGTCTCAGCCCTCCTGGGTCTGGTGGGGGTGCAGGCCGATCCTCTGCGCAGCCGGGAGCACATCCTGCTTTCCAACCTGATGGAGCACGCCTGGCGGGAGGGCCGGGACCTGGACCTGCCGGCCCTCATCCAGGGGGTGCAGAAGCCGCCTTTCCGCAAGTTGGGCGTCTTTGACGTGGACGCCTTCTTCCCCCCGGGCGACCGCTTCCAGCTGGCCATGCTCCTCAACGGCCTCATCGCCGCGCCGGCCTTCCGCGCCTGGACCGAAGGGGACGCGCTGGACATCGGGAGTTTCCTCTGGACCCCGGACGGGCGGCCGCGCGTCTCCCTCTTCTACCTGGCCCACCTGAGCGACGCGGAGCGGATGTTCTTCGTGACCCTCCTCCTGGAGGCGGTGCGGGCCTGGCTGCGGGGGCAGTCCGGCTCGCCCACCCTGCGGGCCATCCTCTACTTTGACGAACTCTTCGGCTTCTTCCCACCCTATCCCGCCAACCCGCCCTCCAAAGAGCCCCTCATGGCCCTCCTCAAGCAGGCGCGCGCCTACGGCCTGGGCCTCATGCTCACCACCCAGAACCCGGTGGACCTGGACTACAAGGGCCTGACCAACGCCGGGACCTGGTTCATCGGCACCCTCCAGGCGGCACGGGACAAGGAACGCCTGCTGGACGGCCTGGAGGGCGTCGCCAGCGGCCTCAGCCGCTCCTACCTGGACAAGACCCTCTCCACCCTGCGCAAGCGGGTCTTCCTCCTGCACAACGTGCACGAGAAGGCTCCCCGCATCTTCCATACCCGCTGGGCCATGGCCTACCTGCGGGGCCCGCTGACCAGGGACCAGATCCGCACCCTCAAGGGAGCGGTGCATGCGCCGCGCCCCAGGGCCGTCGCTGAAGCCGGTGCGGAAAAGCCCGCGCCGGCCGCAGCCCTTGCCGTGGAGGGGCTCTCCTCCGCGCCACCGACCCTCCCGCCGGACGTCCCCCAGTTCTACCTGGTGGCCAACACCACCCTGGACCAGGCGGTGCGCGCCTGGGGGGAGGCGCAGCGCCGCCAGGTGGAGGTCCTGGAGGCGAAGACGGTCTACCGGCCCGCCCTCCTGGGCCTGGGCGAGGTCTATTATGAGGACACCGCCAAGGGGGTCCGGCGCCGCGCCAAGGAGGCCCTGGTCCTCTGGGGCGAAGAAGGGGCTGCGGCGGCCTGGGCGGACGCCGAGTCCTGGCCCCTCTCCGAGGCGGACCTCAAGGGCTCACCAGCACGGGATGCCCTCTACGAGCCCGTGCCCGAAACCTTCAACGAACCGAAGGAACTGCGCGCCCTGGAGCGGGCCTTCGCCGACCACCTGTACCGTACCGCCCGTCTGGAGGTCTTCTACAACCCCGTCCTCAAGGTCTATGGCCAGGCGGGCGAGTCGGAACGGGAGTTCCGGAAGCGGTGCGAGGACGCAGCCCGCAAGGCCCGGGACGAGGAACTGAAGAAGGTCCAGGAGAAGTTCAAAGCCCGTCGGGAGAAGCTGGAACGGGACTTGCAGAAGCAGGAGATGGACCTGGCAGAGCGCAAGGCCGAGTACGAGGGCCGCAAGCGGGAGGAACTCCTCTCGGCCGGGGAGTCGGTCCTGGGGATGTTCCTGGGGCGGCGCTCCAGCCGCACCATCTCCAGCGCCAGCCGGCGCCGCCGCCTGACGGAGAAGGCCCGCCTGGCGGTGGAAGAGGCAGAGGAGAGGCTCAAGGCCCTGAAGGAGGACCTGGAGGAGGTGAGAGAGGAGGAGACCAGGGCCTTGGAAGAAGTGCGGGATAAATGGGCCGACGTGCTGGACCAGGTGGAGGTGGTGGCGGTCAAGCCCCTCAAGCAGAACGTGCGGGCGCTGGCCTTCGGCCTCGTGTGGGTGCCTCACTGGCTTGTGGCCTACCGGGACGCCCCGACCGGCTCCACGGCCAGCGCCGTGTTGCCAGCCTACACTCCGGAGCGGGGATGAGGGAAAAGCCCATGACCATGCCCGCGCGCACCCAGGCTCCAGAGCCCGAGGTGCGCTCCCTTGCGCCCGACACCCGAACGGCGGCCGGCTGGAGCCTCGGCGCAGCCCTGGCTCGCTCTCTCCTGATCCTGGCCTACCTGGCAGGCATCGTAGTCCTGACGGGCTGCGCCTACGTCGCCTGGTTTCAGATGCAGTACGCTGGCCGCATCTACCCCGGCGTCTCGGTGGCGGGCATCCCCGTCGGTGGTCTGACACCTTCGGAAGCCGAGGCCCGGCTGGAGGAGGCCTACCAGTACCCGGAATCCCTATGGCCCACCCTTGTCTACGGGGAGCGCCGCTGGAAGGTCTCTCCAGCGGACCTGGGGGTGCGCCTGGACGCGGCCGATACCGCCGTGCGCGCCTACCGCCTGGGCCGGGATGGGCCTCTCTTCCTGGACCTGTGGCTGCAGGCCCAGATGGCCCTGAAAGGGTACGCCGTGGAGCCCACCCTCACCTACGACCCGGCCCTCACCGCGGCCTACCTGCGCCGCCTGGCCCAGGAGGTGGACCGGCCGGTGCGGGACGCCGTCCTGGTCATCCGGGACCTGCAGGTCTCAGCCACGGAGAGCCAGGTGGGGCGCCAGGTGGATGTGGCCGCCACGCGGCAACTCCTGGAACGGGAACTGCGGGCTATGGGGGGCCGGGAGGTCCCCCTGGTGGTCCGGGAGATCCCCCCCACCGTGGCCAACGTGGAGCGCGCCCGCCAGCAGGTGGAGCAGATGATCGCTGCCGACCTCCGGCTCCTCGTCCCGGAGGAGATCGGCAAGGGGCCGTGGGTCCTCCCCCGGGAGCGGCTGGGGGAGATGTTGCGCCTCCGACAGGTCAAGGGGCCGGAAGGCCCGGCGTGGGAGGCCTGGCTGGACCAGAAGGCCCTCACCGACCTCCTCCAGGAGATCGCCGTCGCCGTGGACCAGGAGGCGCGGGACGCCCGTTTTGACTTTGACCCCGTCACCGGGACGCTCACCCCCCTTGTCATGAGCCAGAACGCCTACCACCTGGACGTGGCGGCCTCCTTGGAGCGCATCAACCGCCAGGTCCTCACCCCGGACCGGGACGTGATGCTGGCCGTGGAGATCACCCGGCCCAGGGTCTCGGTGGAGGACGCCCCTTCCTACGGCATCCGGGAACTTGTCTCCAAAGGGACGACCAGTTTCAAGGGGTCGTCGGCTGGCCGGGTGAAGAACATCCAGGTGGCCGCCTCCAAGTTCCACGGCCTGGTGATCCCGCCGGGTGAGGTCTTTTCCTTCAACCAGTACCTGGGCGAGGTCACCGCCGAGGAGGGGTACGAGGAGTCCCTCATCATTTTCGGGGACCGCACGGTCCGGGACGTGGGCGGGGGCATCTGCCAGGTCTCCACCACGGCCTTCCGCGCGGCCTTCTGGGGTGGATTTGAGATTGTGGAACGCTGGCCCCACACCTACCGCGTCTCCTGGTACGAGCCGCCGGTGGGCCTGGATGCCACCGTTTATTCCCCCCTGGTGGACTTCAAGTTCCGCAACGACACCCCCTATTACCTCCTCATAGAGACAGAAGTGGACCTGACGGCGGGCACCCTCACCTTTTATTTCTACGGGACGCGGACGGGTCGTCAGGTGGAGATGGAAGGCCCCGTGATTGAGAACGAACGGGACCCCGAGCCGCCCCTTTACAAGCCGGACCCCACCCTCCCCCTGCGGGAGGTCCGCCAGGTGGAGTGGGCTGTGCGGGGGATGGACGTGACGGTCCGTCGCATCGTGCGGGAAGGGGGCCAGGTCGTCCACCGGGACACCTTTGTCAGCCGCTATGCCCCCTGGCGGGCTGTCTACCTGGTGGGGACGGGGGAACAGGTGGAGACGTCGGAGTAGGGGCAGGCCATGACCTATCGTAGGCCCCTGGCCCAGGGGGAGAGTGCCTGGGATGGAGATGGCTCGAGCGAATAAACGAACCGCTCGCGCCAGCGCTGTGCTCAAGCAACGAGGAGAGGGCGCACGGCCGTGCGCCTTCCAACTCCACCCCTGGGCCCCCTCCCCGCACGCGGGGAGGGGCTGGGGGAGGGATACTCAGAAGACCGCGTCGTCAAAATTCTCCGTAGTCCAACACTAAGGAGCCACCCTGGGGACTTGAACCCCAAACCTAACGCTTACGAAGCGCTTGCTCTGCCGGTTGAGCTAGGGTGG
>JBMFPD010000231.1:0-5116 GCA_049969295.1 Anaerolineae bacterium
ACTGCGCTTCGGGAGCCCTGTCCCGGATGAGGGGCCAGACCTCCTGCCAGAACCACAGCACCCCATCCACGTTGGGGCGGAAGTCCATCTTGCCGGTGAAGACCAGGGCCGGTTGTCGCAGAGGGGGGAAGTCCGGGGGTGTGGTGTAAGTTCGGTAGGCTTCCACGTCCACCCCGTTGGGGACCACAAGGGGCCGCAGGCCCGGGACCAGGCGCTGCAGGGCCCGGGCGTCTGCCTCGGAGACGGCGATCACCCGGTCCGCCAGGCGGCAGGTGAGGGCCTCGTAGCGGCGCAACTTCCGCCATTGCACGAAGGAGTAGGCAGCAGCGAGCCACCGGCGGGGGTGGCGGCGGTCGGTGGCGAAGGCGCGCTGCTGGAGGAGGTACTCGGCGTTGTGATCGTCAAAGACGACGGCTGGCCCTCCCTCCTGGCGCGCGTCCACCACCTGCTGGAGGTAGCGAGCCATCTCAATCCCCTCCACCTCCACCACGTCGAAGGTTTCCCGGGCCAGCCATGCTGCCAGGCGGCGGTGGAAGGCGGGGGAGGCGAGGCGCAGGGCCATGTCCGGCAGGGGGGAGGTCAGGGTGGTCCAGGCCCGCTCCAGGAGGCCCCGCTCTGGCTGCGGCTCTCCCTCCACGGCCTCGCACAGGTCGCGCAGGGGGCCCAGGTCGGTTGCGTCCAGGGGCTGGGCCAGGAAGGAGCAGAGGGAAACCCTGTGCCGCCGCGCCAGGTGCACGAGGAGGTGGTAGTTGCGGATGCTGGTCCCCTGGTGAGGAGGGTAGGGGAGCTGTGGTGTGAGGAAGAGGACCTTCAGGCGGTCTCCTGGCCAACGCATGGGCGAGTCCCCTGTGCCGCCTGGGGAAGCCGTCACCCGCCGTTGGCCACGCGGCGGTAGACGTCCAGGGTCTGCCTGGCCGTTTTGTCCCAGGAGAAGGACTGGGCGCGCTTGAGCCCTCGCTCAATGCACTGGCGGCGCAGGTCCTCGTCGGTGAGGAGCCGCCACATGGCCACGGTGATTTCGTCCACGCTGTTGGGGTCCACCAGGAGGCCGGCATCGCCCACCACCTCCGGCAGGGAGGAGACGTTGGAGACGATGACGGGCGTGCCGCAGGCCATGGCCTCCAGGGGGGGCAGGCCGAACCCCTCGTAGTACGAGGGCTGCACCAGCATCTGGGCGGCGTTGTACAGGTAGAGCAGGTCCTCGCTGGAGACCCGTCCGAGGAAGATGCAGTGCTCTTCCAGGTGGAGGGCCTGCACCAGGGCGAAGACGTCCTCAAAGAGCCACCCCCTGCTTCCGGCGAAGACCAGTTTCACGTCCTGCTTGTAGTGGTCCAGGAACTGGCGGTAGGCGCGCAGGAGGGTCTGGACGTTCTTGCGCGGCTCAATGGTGCTCACGAACAGGATGAAGGCCTCGGGGATGGGGTAGCGGGCCTGGGCGCGCTGCAGGGCCTCCCTGCGGTCCAAGGGCCGGAAGAGGGGGTTGGCCGCCTCGTAGATGACGGTGACCTTGTTCTCCGGCACGCCCAGGCGCTCCATGATGTCCCGCCGGGTGGCCTCCGAGACGGCGATGATATGGTTGGTCCGCCGCACGGCCTGGTCAATCTGGCCGTAGTAGCGGGCGCTTTCCTTGGTGAGGAAGTGGGGGTAGAGGAGGAAGGCCAGGTCGTGGATGGTGATGACCGACTTGCAGTTGCGGCGGAAGGGTGGGATGAAATCGGGGCTGTGCAGCACGTCCAGCCGCAAGCCCCGGATTTCCAGAGGAAGGGTCCATTGCTCCAGGCGGTGGTGGCTGGGGGTCCACAGGGAGACGCGCCGGAAGCGCTCGTCCTCCACGAGCGTACGGCGGTCTTTGCGGCTCTGCAATACGATGAACTCGCAGCCCTCCTGGGCGACTCTGGCAAGGGCTTCCAGTAGGCGTCGGATGTACTGGCTGATGCCAGCCTGGCTGTAGTAGACCAGGCGGGCGTCAATCCCCACGCGCATGCTGTGGTCCGCCTCCCGGTACAGGCCGGATGAAAAAGCCCCCCACTGGACCAGGTCCTCTCGGCAGGGGGCAGCGACGACCCAGAAGCAACCTTCAATATACCACCATTGCCCCCAGGCGTCAAATGGGCACCAGGGGCGGGCAGGGTCCGAGATTTGCGCGCTTCCCCATCGTGTGGTAAAATTAAACCGACCGGTCGGTCTGATTTTGAGGAGGGAGGCAATGCACCTGCAACGGCGAGGCGAGGAGACCCGCAACCGCATCCTCCGGGCGGCGGAGGAGGGGTTCGCCCAGAACGGCTACGAGGCAACGGGCGTGGCGGAGATCTGCCAGCGCGCCCACCTGAGCAAGGGGGCCTTCTACCACCACTTCCCCAGCAAGCAGGCCGTCTTCCTGGCGCTCCTGGACCGGTGGCTGGACGACCTGGAAACCCACCTGCAGGACCTGCGGGCCCAGGCCGCCTCGGCCCCGGAGGCCCTGATGCAGATGGCCGATGTGGCCCGGGAGGTCTTCCACGCCGCCCGGGGCCGCCTCCCGGTCTTTCTGGAGTTCCTGAACAAGGCAGCGCGCGACCCGCGCGTCTGGCAGGCGACCATCACCCCCTACCGGCGCTACCGGGCCTTCTTCGCCGGCCTGCTGGAGGCCGGCATGGCCGAGGGAAGCCTCCGCCGCGTGGACGCGGAAGCGGCGGCCAACGCCTTCCTCTCCCTCGCCGTTGGGCTGGTGCTGCAGGGGGTGGTGGACCCCGACGGGGCGGACTGGGGCGATATCGCCCGGGAGAGCGTGCGCCTGTTCCTGGATGGGCTCCGACGGCCGGAGGCCCGGGCGGTCGGACAGTGACCCTTTGGAGGCCAGGCGCCTCATCTGGAGGGAGGAGAGCGATGGGGACAACCCGTGTGGAGATCGGATTGCCGCCCGTGTCCGTCATCATCGCGGCCTACAATGAGCAGGCCTACATCGGTTCCACGGTCGCTTCCATCCTGGAGAGCGGCTTTCCCTGCGAACTCCTCGTCGTGGACGACGGCTCCACGGACTGCACGCCCCAGATCCTGGAGGCGTTTGGGGAGCGGGTGCGCGTCCTGCGGCACCCGGTCAACCGGGGCAAGGGGGCGGCCATGGCCTCGGGGCTGAGGGCTGCCACCGGCGAGATCGTGGTCTTCTGCGACGCCCACCTCCTGGGGCTCCGGCGGGACCACCTCCTCTCCCTGGTCCTGCCGCTGGTCCACGGCCCGGCCAGGGCTGTCCTGGGGGTGAGCGTCCCGGGGCAGGCCCCTCTCCTGCACATCATCCCCTACCCTGTGCTGACAGGACAGCGGGCCTACTTCCGGGAAGACCTGATGCCGCTGGTGGACGAGATGGAAGGCCTGGGGTACGGGGTGGAGACGTTCCTCTTCGCCCGCTTCCCCCGCGAGAAGACCGCTGTGGTGCTCTTGCCGGGCCTCATCCATCTGGAGAAGCCGCAGACCTCGTCACCATCTGCTGCTGCGGCTGGGTACCTGAGGGAATCTCTGGAGATCGCCGAGACGCTGGCCCGGGTCCAGGGGCTGGCTCCAGCGCGCCTCACCATGTGGAGCCGGAAGGCCTCGGCCTTCCTGGCGCGGCGCTCCGGGACGAGGGCACCCTCTTCGGATGCCTGGCCGCACCCCGATTCCGGGGCCCGCTCCACACCGTCCCAGGCCCTGCAGGGGCCCGGCCGCCAGACGCCCTTCCGGGCGGTCGCCGACCGCATCCCCAGGGCGGCTTTGCAACGCATCTTCTACCTCGGTAGAAAGGAGACCCATGAGAGTTCTTCTGACCGGAGCCTTCGGTAACATAGGGCAGTGCGCGCTGGAGGCGCTCGTCCAGCGCGGGCACCACGTGCGCTGTTTTGACCTGAGGACGCGGGCCAACGAGCGCGCCGCCAGGAAAGTCCTCCAGCGCTTCCCGGGCCAGGTGGAGGTCCTCTGGGGCGACCTGCGCCGCCCGGAGGACGTGGAGAAAGCCGTGCAGGGCCAGGATGTAGTGGTCCATCTGGCCTTCATCATCCCCAAACTCTCCTGGACCGGCCGCGGGAGCGAGGACCATCCCGACTGGGCATGGGAGATCAACGTGGGGGGCACGCGCAACCTCCTCCAGGCGATGGCGGCGCAGCCCGCCCCGCCCCGGCTGCTCTTCACTTCGTCGGTGCACGTCTACGGGCGCACCCAGGACCGGCCCCCTCCGCGCACCATGGACGACCCCCTGGAGGCCACCGAGCACTACTCGCACCACAAGATCGCCTGCGAGGAGATGATCCGCCGGTCGGGCCTGGACTGGGCCATCTTCCGGCTGGCAGCGTGCCTCCCGGTGCGCCTCATCCTGGACCCGGGCATGTTTGACGTGCCCATGGACAACCGCATTGAGTTCGTCCACCGGCGGGATGTGGGCCTGGCCATCGCCAGGGCGGTGGAGTGCGAGGAGGTCTGGGGGCGGGTGTGGCTCATCGGCGGCGGGCCGCGGTGTCAGTTCGTCTACAGGGACCTGGTGGAGCGGGTGCTGGGCGCTCTGGGCGTGGGCATGCTGCCGGAGGAGGCCTTTGCCTCCACACCGTTCGCCGTGGACTGGATGGATACAGCGGAGAGCCAGCGCCTCCTGGACTACCAGCACCACACCCTGGACGACTATATCCGGGACATGGTCCGGGCCCTTGGCCCTTGGCGGCACCTCATCCGGGCCTTCCGCCCCCTGGCCCGCACCTACCTCCTTTCCCGCTCCCCTTACCTGCGCCAGGCGAGCCAGGAGCGTGCCCTGCGGTCCAGGGCCCTGGAGCGCCTCTCCCGGGCGGCTGGGGAGTTCCTGGCCTTCTGCTTCCGGTGCCTGCTGGTGTTGAGGGGGTCGTGGGCGCGGGGCTAATACTGGACCGCAGAGGATTCTGACAAGACGGTCCTGCTGGTAGGACTCTGACAGCCTTCTGGCGCGGCAGACCGTAGGCCGTAGGGCACGCCTCCTGGCGTGCCTTCTGCGCCGGGAAGAGCGGTTATAGCCTTCCCTTTTGTAATTTGTTGTAAAAAGCGAGACAGCCCTGGGTCCGCCACGAGACTCGGTTGCACCTTTTGTTGGTGGCTGATGGCCTTGTGGTCCCATGCCGCGAGGTGAACCTCACCCTACCCCCGC
>JBMFPD010000232.1:0-5103 GCA_049969295.1 Anaerolineae bacterium
CGCCGCCTTCGGCGACACCCCCTTCCCTCCCCGATGCGGGGAGGGAAGGGGGTGGGGGGATGGGAGAGGTCGGTCTTCCCGCGTCCCCACCTCACCAACACAAGATGCAACCGCAACCCGGGCAGCGCGCATTTGACAGATTTCGGGCATGGGACTATAATGTCTTTAGTGGCAGGGAGTTTCCCCTGCCCGTGTGCGCCGCGCAAGGAGCGTCGCGTGTCCAGGGCCCTTCTCTTGAAGCGCATCCCTAGCAGCCGACCGCGACCGGCGGGCGGAGAGCCCCCCGGACCTTCCTTGCGCGCGGAGGTGTTTGACTAGGGCAGTCAGCACAGCGAAAGGCAAGTAGCTGGGCCGGCTCTCCAGGAACACTCGGAGAGCCGGCCCTCTCTTTTTACCAAAGCGGCAGTGCCCCGGAGAACCGAGAAGGAGGAGGCAGCGATGGCAGAGTGTCCCGAATGTGCGGCTACCATTGACCTGGATGACCAGGTGGAGGTGGGCGAGATCGTCGTCTGCCCGGACTGCGGCGTGGAATTGGAGGTCGTCTCCCTCAACCCGGTGCAGTTCGCCCTGGCCCCCGAAGTGGAAGAGGACTGGGGGGAATAGGCCATGCGCGTGGGGCTCTTCTTCTCCCGGCTGCGGGTGGAGGAAAAGGCGCTGACCCAGGCCCTGGAGGCCCGCGGCGCGTCGGTGGACCGGCTGGACGTCCGCCACCAGGCTTTCTCCCTGGGCCAGGGGGACCTGGGGCCGTACGACGCCTTCCTCGTGCGCTGCATCAGCCATGTCCAGGCCGTCTACATCTCCCGCCTGGTGGAGATGGCCGGCAAACCCGTCGTCAACCGCTCCTCCGTCATCCAGACCTGCGGCGACAAGATCCTCACCACCATGGCCCTGGAAGAGGCTGGCGTGCCCACGCCGCAGGCGCGCCTTGCCTTCTCCCCCGAGGCTGCCCTGGAGGCCATTGAAGAGATGGGCTACCCGGTGGTCCTCAAGCCCGCCCACGGTTCGTGGGGCCGCCTCCTGGCCCGGGTCAACGACCGGGATGCCGCCGAGGCCCTCCTGGAGCACAAGGCCACCCTGGGCGGCGTCCTCCACGCCACCGTCTACATCCAGGAATACATCCCCAAGCCGGACCGCGATATCCGCGTCCTCCTGGCCGGCGAGGAGGTTATCACCGCCATCTACCGCCGCTCCGCCCACTGGATCACCAACACCGCCCTGGGGGGCAAAGCGGTCCCCTGCCCCCTCACCCCGGACCTGGTGGACCTCTCGCTGCGGGCCGCCAGGGCAGTGGGCGGTGGTATCCTGGCGGTGGACCTCCTGGAGACCGCGGACGGGCGGCTCCTGGTCAACGAGGTCAACCACACCCCCGAGTTCCACGGGGCAATGGAGGCCGTGGAGGTGGACATCGCCGGGGCGATGGCCGACTACCTCCTCGCCGTGGCGGAAGCCTCGCCCGCATCCCCCGTGCTGGAGGGCGCTCCATGATCCGAGCCAGCATCGTCGGCGCTTCCGGCTACGCCGGGGGCGAACTCCTACGCCTCCTCCTGAGCCACCCGGAGGTGGAGGTCGCGCAGATCACCTCCCAGGCCCATGTGGGGGAGTACGCCTACTTCCTGCACCCCAACCTGCGGGGGCGCACGAACCTGCGCTTCGTCTCCCTGAAGGCCCTGGAGCCCTGTGACGTCCTTTTCCTGGCCATGCCCCACGGCGAGGCCGCCCCCCGCATAGAGGAGTTCGCCCGACTCGCCGGGCGCATCGTGGACCTCTCGGCGGACTTCCGCCTGCGGGACCCGGCGGCCTACCAGAAGTGGTACGGATGGGAGCACCCGGCTCCCGGGTGGCTTGAGCGCTTCGTCTACGGCCTGCCGGAACTGCACCGCCAGGACCTGGCCGGGGCCCGCTACGCCAGCGGCGTGGGGTGCAATGCCTCGGTGACCCTGCTCGCCCTCTGGCCTCTCTACCGCCGGGGCCTGGTGGACCACTCCGTGGTGGAGGTGAAGGTGGGTTCCTCCGAGGGGGGGAACAAGCCCACGCCAGGCTCCCACCACCCGGAACGGGCCAACGTGGTGCGGTCCTATGCCCCCGTCGGGCACCGGCACCTGGCGGAACTCGTCCAGGAACTGGGCCTGGACCCCCAGGACCCCCGCCTTTACTTCTCCATCACGGCGGTGGACATGGTGCGGGGCGCGCTGGCCACCTGCCACTGCTTCCTGAAGGAGCGCCTGCCGGAGCGGGACCTCTGGACCCTCTACCGGGAGGACTACGGGCAGGAGCCCTTCGTGCGCCTGGTGCGGAGCCGGCGGGGCCTCTACCGCTACCCGGACCCGAAGGTCCTGGCCGGGTCCAACTACTGCGATGTGGGCTTTGAGTGCGATGAGGATGGCCGCCGCGTGGTGGTCATCGGGGCCATAGACAACCTCATGAAGGGGTCGGCGGGCTCGGCGGTGCAGGCCATGAACCTGATGTGCGGCCTCCCCGAGACCCTGGGCCTGGAGTTCCCGGGCCTGCACCCCATCTGATGACCTCCCCTCATCCCCGGCCAGGGGGTAGGGGTGAGGTAGGTCCCCCGATGAGGTTAGACCTGTTCGGAGGAAAGGAAACCATGATCGTCGTCAAGGCAGGTGGCAACGGCAGGGTGGATTTCCAGGCCGTGTGCGAGGACACGGCTGCCCTCGTCCGGCAGGGCGAGCAGGTCGTGCTCGTGCACGGCGGCTCCCACGATGTGGACACCATCTCCACACAACTGGGCAAGCCTCCCCAGTACGTCTCCAGCCCGTCGGGGGTGGTCAGCCGCTTCACCGACCGGGAGACGATGGAGATCTTCACCATGGTCGTGGTGGGCCGCGTCAACAAGATCCTGGTGGAGGCCCTCCAGCAGCAGGGGGTGGACGCCATCGGCCTCTGCGGTCTGGACGGCCGCCTGCTGGTGGCCAGGCGCAAGGACGCCCTCCGGGTGGTGGAGGGAGGCCGCCAGAAGATCCTCCGTGGCGACCACAGCGGGACCATCCAGGAAGTGCGGGTGGACCTCCTGCGGACCTTGCTCGCGGCGGGCCTCACGCCGGTCGTGGCCCCGGTGGCCATCAGCCCCGAGGGGGAGATGCTGAACGTGGACGGCGACCGGGCCGCGGCGGCCATCGCTGCGGCCATGGGCGCGGAGCGGCTGGTCATCCTCTCCAACGTCCCGGGGCTCCTGCGCGACCCCCGGGACGAGGGCTCTCTCATCCCCTATATCCCCCGTAGGGAAGCGGGGACATACCTGGAGCGCTACGCCCAGGGCAAGATGAAGCGCAAACTCATCGGCACCATGGAGGCCCTGGAGCGTGGCGTGGCCCAGGTGGTCATCGCCGATGGGCGTGTCCTCCATCCCCTCCAGCGGGCCCTGGCCGGCCAGGGCACCGTCATCGCCTGAGAGGGGGCACGGGATGGACGGCCGCGAGATCCTTTCCCTTGAGGAACAGTTCGGGAGCGGCGTGTACGCCCTGCAGCCCATCCCCCTGGTGCGGGGAGAGGGGGCCTACGTCTGGGATGCCGACGGCCGGCGCTACATAGACTGCATGGCCGGCCACGGTGTGGCCAACGTGGGGCACTGCCACCCAGCCGTGACCCGTGCCATCCAGGAACAGGCGGCGAGACTGGTGGTCTGCGGGCCCACGGTCCCCAACGACCAGCGGGCCGAGTTCCTGCGGGAACTCTTCGCCATCGTGCCGGCGGGGCTGGGGCGGGCCTTCCTCTGCAACTCCGGGGCGGAGGCGGTGGAGGCAGCCATCAAGTTCGCCCGCCTGAGCACAGGACGGCCGGGCATCGTCGCCGCCATGCGCTCCTTCCACGGTCGGACCTTCGGCGCGCTCAGCGCCACCTGGAACAAGAAGTACCGGGAGCCCTTTGAGCCCCTGGTCCCCGGCTTCCGCCACGTCCCCTACAACGACCTGGAGGCCATGGAGAAGGCCGTGGACGGGGAGACGGCCGCGGTCCTCCTGGAGGTGGTCCAGGGGGAGGGCGGCGTGAACCCTGGCGACGGTGCGTACCTGCGGGGCGTGCAGGCCCTGTGCCGCGAACGGGGCGCGCTCTTCATCCTGGACGAGGTGCAGACTGGCTTCGGGCGCACCGGCCGCATGTTCGCCTGTGAGCACCACGGCCTTGCGCCGGACATCCTCTGTGTGGCCAAGGGGATGGCCGGTGGCGTGCCCATGGGGGCCACCCTCCTGGGGGAGCGGGTGGGGCCGCTCCCGGCCAAGGTGCACGGCTCCACCTTCGGCGGGAACCCCCTGGCCTGCGCCGCGGCCACGGCGACGATCCGCGTCCTGGTCACCGAGAGCCTGCCCCGACGGGCGGCGGAACTGGGGGCCTACTTCCTGGACGCCCTCCGTTCCCTCTCCTCGCCCCTCATCCGGGAAGTGCGGGGGCTGGGCCTGATGGTGGGCGTGGAACTGAAGCGCCCCTCGGCCCCCTACCTGGCGGCCCTGGCCGAGCGGGGGGTGCTGGCCCTGCAGGCCGGGTCCACGGTGGTGCGCTTCCTGCCGCCCCTGGTCATCGGGCGGGAGGACCTGGACCAGGTGGTGCAGGCGCTGGATGCGGTCCTGCGGGCAGGGTGAGGCGATGCAGGAGCCGCTGGACGACCGCCGCTTTCTGGAAGGGCTGGTCCGCCGGGAGAGCCTCTCCGGGGCGGAGGGGGAGGTCGCCGCCTACCTCCTGGAGCAGATGGCCCGCCGCGGCTTTCGGGTGGGTCAGGACGCCGTGGGGAACGCCTGGGGAGAGGTGGGGCCGGCGGAAGCCCCTCAGCGGGTGGTCCTCCTGGGGCACATGGATACGGTGCCCGGGGCCATCCCCGTGCGGTGGGAGGGGGACATCCTCCACGGCCGCGGGGCGGTGGACGCCAAGGGGCCGCTGGCGGCCTTTGTGCTGGCCGCGGCCCAGGCCGCACCCCGCCTGCAGCGCATCCGGGTCCTGGTGGTGGGCGTGGTGGAAGAAGAACGGGAGTCCCGGGGCGCGCACTACCTCGTCCAGCACATGGGGCCGCCGGAGGCCTGCATCGTCGGCGAGCCCAGCGGGTGGGAGGGCGTGACCTTGGGGTACAAGGGGGTGCTGCGGGTGGAGTACCGTTGC
>JBMFPD010000233.1:0-5062 GCA_049969295.1 Anaerolineae bacterium
CCCCTCCCCACACCCGACGGCGTGCTGCGGGTGAGCCGGGTGCCCATCCTCATGTACCACCACATTGCCACGCCGCCGCCCGGCGCCGATGCCATCCGCAGGGACCTCTCGGTCTCTCCAGCGCGCTTTGAGGAGCAACTGCGCTACCTGAAGGGCGCGGGCTACACCTCCATCACCCTGCGGGACCTCGTCTACCACATGGCCCTCGGCTGGCCCTTGCCAAAGCGGCCGGTCATCCTCACCTTTGACGATGGGTACCGCGATGCCTACACCTTCGCCTACCCGCTTCTCAAGAAGTACGGCTTTGTGGGCACCTTCTTCCTGGTCACCGCGCCCATTGACCAGGAGAACCCGGAGTACCTCGCCTGGGAGCACGTGATCCGCATGCACGAAGGAGGGATGGAGTTCGGTGCCCACTCCTACACCCACCCCGACCTGCGGGGCAAGACGGTGGACTACATTGTGTGGCAGGTGGTGGGGTCCAAGGAAGCCATTGAAGCGAGGATCGGGGAACCGGTGCGCTTCTTCGCCTATCCCTCCGGCCTCTACGACCAGCGGGTGGTGGACGTGCTGCGGTCGGCCCACTTCTGGGGGGCCGTGCTCACCCACAACACCGATCCCATCCGCAGCGACAACCTCTTCTGCATCCCCCGCATCCGCATCCGCGGGAGCGACACCCTGGACGCCTTCGTCCGCAAGGTGGAGATGGGGCCGTAGGGACGACCCGCGCCCCGCGGGTGCGGGCGGCGCGTGAGAAAAAGGGGCATTAGGCGCGTGAGCGCCGGGGACTGCCCACATCCCCGGCGCTCCTTCAAAGGAGGAGAAGAAGAGAATCCCCCACCGCTCCCAATGGTCGGCATGGCTCCGAGAGCCAACCGCCCCAGGCTCGCACCCTCACAGCGCCTTTGGTGCAAGGGGCGTGCCCAGAACCATGCCATTTATGCAACCCAAGTATACCCGAGGGCGGTGCACCGCACACGACGCAAACCCTACGCTTCCCTGACGCTCCCCCAACGCCCCTTCCTTATCGTTCCACCCGCCGTTGACGGCTTTCTCCAGACCGGAGCGTCGGGAAGAAGAGGTGAACCTCACCCTACCCCCGCCGCCTTCGGCGGCACCCCCCTCCCTTCCCGATGCGGGGAGGGAAGAGGGTGGGGGGATGGGAAAGGTCGGTCTTCCCGCGTCCCCGACTTACCAACACAGGATGCAACCGCAACGGACTGCCCTGCACCTTGACATGGACCTGCCTTCGGGGTATCATGGGCCATGGGGATGCCTTTGTGCTCCGCGTCACACAGGCGTTCGGTCCGCTGGCGAGGCTCGTGGGAGCGGCCCCCGCGCTCCCCCAGGAACCACATAAGGAGGTGTACCATGGCGTACCTGTTCCCCAGCGATGCATGGGCCAAGGCCCTCATGGAAGTCCTCAACACGAGCGAAGCCTACGCCCAGGCAGCCAAGAACTGGGAGGGTGACTGCTTCTTCACCATTGAGCCAGAAGGGAGCATGGAACGGCCGGTCAACCTCTGGTTTGACCTGTGGCACGGCAAGTGCCGCGCCGCCCGCGAGATCCCCCCCGAGGAGGACATCACCCCCGCCTTCCGCTTCAGCGGCAAACTGAGCGTCTACCAGAAGATCTTTGAGGGCAAACTGGACCCCATCAAGGCCCTGATGACCCGCCAACTGAAACTCCAGGGCGACATGAAGGCCATCATGCGCGCACCCAAGGCAGCCCAGGAACTGGTCCGCTGCGCCACGCAGGTGGAGACGGTCTACCCGGAGTGACCGCGGACCGTCCTTGCAGCCACGATTTCCGAAGGGGGATGCCATGTGGTACTTTGACGTGCCGCACATCGTCTACGGCGAAGACGCCCTCACCCACCTGGAGACGCTGAAGGGCCGTCGGGCCCTCATCGTCACCGACCCCAACATGGTGCGCCTGGGCTTCGTGGCCCAGGTGGAGGCAGCCTTAAAGGCCGCCGGCATGGAGGTTGCCCTCTTCGCCGAGGTGGAACCAGACCCCTCCCTCCAGACCGCCCAGCGCGCGGCCGAGCAGGCCCACGCCTTCGCCCCGGACTGGATCGTGGGCCTCGGCGGTGGGTCCTGCCTGGACGTGGCCAAGGCCTGCTGGGTCCTCTACGAGAACCCTGGCCTGGACCCAGCGGCCATCAACCCCCTGGAAGAACTCGCCCTGCGCCAGAAGGCCCGCCTGGTGGCCATCCCCACCACCATCGGCACCGGCTCTGAAGCGACCTGGGCCATCGTGCTGACGGACACCGAAGCGCAGTGCAAACTGGGCCTCGGCTCGCGCGAAAGCCTCCCTGACCTGGCCATCCTGGACCCGCGCTTCGTGGTGGGCCTGCCGGCACAGGTGGCGGCCGATACGGGCATGGACGCCCTCACTCATGCCGTGGAGGGGTACACCAACACCTGGCACAACGACTTCACCGACGGGCTGGCCCTGCAGGCGGTCAAGTTGGTCTTCGCCCACCTGCCGGCGGCCGTGCGGGGGGACGCCGCGGCCCGGGAACGGATGCAGGTCGCGGCGTGCCTGGCGGGGATGGCCTGCAGCAACTCCCTCTTCGCCCTGGCCCACAGCCTGGGCCACGCCCTGGGCGCGGCCTTCCACCTGCCCCACGGGCGCTGCGTGGGCCTCTTCCTGCCCTACACCGTGGAGTTCAGCGTGCGCGGGCCCGAGCCCACCCGCTACGGGGAGATCGCCGGGGCTCTGGGCCTGCCCGCCCGCACAGAAGAGGAAGGCGCGCGCTCCCTGGTGGAGGCCATCCGGGGCCTCGCCCGGGAGATCGGCCAGCCCCTGGCCATCCGCGAGATGGGGATCGCCGAAGGGGACCTGGAGGCCAAGTTGGACCTCCTGGTGGGGAACGCTGAAGCCGACTCCCAGACCCTCACCAGCGTCCGCGTCCCCACCACGGAGGAGTTCCGCGCCCTCTTCCGCTGCGCGTACGCAGGCCGGCCCGTGGAGTTCTGACACACCATCCCAGGAGGACGTGCCATGGCGGGCGGGTACCTTGGTCGCATCTTGCGCGTGGACCTTTCCTCGGGCGACATGGAATTCCTCCCCCTGGACGAGGAATTCGCCCGGGCCTTCGTTGGAGGGAGCGGCCTGGCGGCCCGGTACCTCTGGGACGCCCTCCGGCCGGAGGTGGACCCCCTCGGCCCCGAAGCCCCCCTCCTCTTCATGACCGGCCCTCTCGTGGGCACGGCGGCCCCGGCCTGCGGCCGCTACGAGGTCTGCGGCCGCTCCCCCCTCACCGGCCTGTGGGGAGAGTCCAACAGCGGTGGCTTCTTCGGACCGGAACTCCGCTTCGCCGGCGTGGACGGCCTGTGGATCACCGGCCGGGCCCCGGAACCCGTCTACCTCTGGCTGCACGATGGGGAGGCCTCGCTGCGCCCCGCCCGGCACCTCTGGGGGCTGGACACCTACGCCACCCAGGACGCACTGCGGGAGGAACTGGGCGACCGGCGGGTGCGGGTGGCTTGCATCGGCCCGGCTGGGGAGAACCTCGTCCGCTTCGCCGCCATCCTCAACGACCACGGCCGCGCCGCCGGACGCACCGGCCTGGGCGCGGTGATGGGGGCCAAGCGCCTCAAGGCCGTCGCCGTGCGGGGAAGGGGGGACATCCCCCTGGCCGACCCGGAAGGCTTCGCCCGCATCGCCCGGGCGACCTGGGACCTGGTCAAAGAGGACATCTCCAGCCAGTTGATGCAGGCCGGGGGGACCCTGGCCTACATGGACTGGGCCCTCATGAGCGGCGACATCACCTTCAATTACTACACGCGAGGGGCCTTCGCCGAGGCGGAACGCCTGGCCGGCGCGGTCCTGGCCGACGAACTCCTCATCCGGCCGCGGGCCTGCTACCGCTGCCCCATCGGGTGCGGACGGGAGACGCGGGCGGAGCGGTACGGCGTCCCCGCTGTGGACGGGCCGGAGTACGAGACGGTGGGGACCTACGCTGCGCTCCTCGCCTCGTCGGACCTGGAGGGCGCGGCCTACGCCAGCCACCTCTGCAACCGGCTGGGCCTGGATACCATCAGCGCCGGCTCCACCATCGCCTTTGCCTATTACCTTTACCAGGAGGGGGTCCTTTCGCCGGAGCGGACAGGAGGCCTGGACCTGCGCTGGGGCGACCTCGGCCCGGCCCTCCGCCTCACGGAGCAGATCGCCCGGCGGGAAGGGCTGGGCGACCTCCTGGCGGAGGGGGCCCGGCAGGTGGGCCAGAGCCTCGGCGCGGAGGACCTGGCGGTGCACGTCAAGGGCCTGGAGGCCCCCATGCATGACCCGCGGGCCTTCGCCGGCACCGCCCTGGTCTACGCCCTGAGCCCCCGCGGCGCCTGCCACATGGCCGGCGACGTCTACATGGTCTACCAGGGGCAGGTGATCCCCGACCTGGGGATTGACGGCGACGATCGCCAGGACGCCTCCGAGGCCACCGTGCGCATGGTCGCCCGCCTGATGGACTGGCGAGCCCTCACCAATTCGCTTATCATGTGCCACTTCCAGAACCCGCCCCTGGAGTACACGCTGGAAATGCTCCGCTGCGCTACCGGCTGGGATTGGAGCGCCGAGGACCTGGCGCAGACCGGCGAGCGCATCTTCACCTTGAAGCGCGTGTTAAACCATCGGCTGGGGATGACGCGTGCCGACGACCGCCTCCCCTCCCTCCTCCTGCGCCCCCTGCCTGACGGGGAGACGGGAGGCTACGTGCCCGACGTGGAGGCGATGCTCCAGACGTACTACCGCCTGCGGGGATGGGACCTCCACACCGCCCGCCCCACACCTGAGAAACTGGAGGAACTGGGGCTGGGGTTCACGGTGCCGGCCCTCTGGGGCCAGTAGGCGCCAACGGATTCAGGGCACGCCGGGAGCCCGCATTGTCACGCTGCAAGGGTGGCCTACGCCGCTGGGCTTCGCGGTACCGGCGCTGTGGGGCCAATAGGCGTCAACGGATTCGGGGAGCGGATTGCACGGATTCGGCCGCAGGGCGTGCCTCTCTGCGTGCCGGCTGAGGGACACCACGACGAGAGCCGTAGGGGCACAGCGGCG
>JBMFPD010000234.1:0-5054 GCA_049969295.1 Anaerolineae bacterium
CCGATCGTGGAGGGGGACCTCATCCGTTCCGATGGAAGCAACATCCTGGGCGGCGACGACAAGTCGGGCATCGCCATGATCCTGGAAGCCATGACCTCCCTCCTGGAGGACGGGAAGGCGCTGCCCCCGCTCCAGGTGGTCTTCACCGTGTCGGAGGAGGTGGGCCTCCTGGGGGCCAAGGCCCTGGACCCCGCCGACCTGGTGGCCCGGGAAGGGATTGAGTGCGACACCGGCGGGCCGGTAGGCACCATCATCGTCCAGGCCCCGTTCCAGGATTCCCTGCACGTGGTGGTGCACGGCAAGAAGGCCCACGCTGGGGCCGAGCCGGAGAAGGGGATCAACGCCATCCGCGTGGCCGCTGAAGCCATCGCTGCCATGCCCCTGGGCCGCATTGACGAGGAGACGACGGCCAACATCGGCGTCATCCACGGGGGCGAGGCTACCAACATCGTGCCAGACCGGGTGGAAGTGCGCGGTGAGGCCCGCAGCCGCAACCCCGAGAAACTGGCTCGCCAGGTGGAGGCCATGGTCCGCGCCTTCCAGGAGGCCCGGGACCGCCACAACGCAGGTCTGGACCTGGAAGTGACCCGCGCCTACGAAGGCTACCACCTGACGGAGGAAACCCCCATCGTGAGGGAACTCACGGCCGCGGTCCGGGCCCAGGGCCTGGAACCAGCCCTCATGCCCAGCGGAGGTGGCAGCGATGCCAACATCTTCAACGCCCTGGGCGTGACCACCGTCAACTTCAGCACGGGCATGGAGGCTGTCCACACGCCCGAGGAGCGGATCCGCCTGAGCGATATGGTGCTCGGGGCGCGCATCCTGGAGGAGGTGCTGCGCCGACGGGCGGGGTAGCGCCCCCTCACATCCAGGCAGGAGAGTCCTATGGTGGAGTGGCTGCGCAGCCTGGTTCCCTGGGGTCTGGAAGCCATCCGCTGGGTGCAGGGGTTCCGGACCCCCTGGCTGGACCTCTTCTTCCAGGTCATGACCAACCTGGGCACGGTCTACTTCTACATCGTGTGCATCGGGGGCATCTACTGGTCCGTGAACCGCGCCCTGGGCCTGAGCCTGGGGTACGTGCTGGTCTCCTGCTTCCTCTACACCAACGACCTGCTGAAAGAGATCGTGGGCATCCCCCGGCCCACGCCCGATCAGGTGGCAGTCCTGGCCACCGAGACCAGTCCCTCCTTCCCCAGCGGGCACGCCCAGGGGGCCACAGCCGTCTGGGGCTACCTGGCCTCCCGGTTGGGACGTCCCTGGTCCTGGGCGGTGGCCGCGGTGGTCGTCTTCCTCGTGGGCCTTTCCCGGATCTACCTGGGGGTGCACTACCCCCAGGACGTGGTGGGCGGCTTCCTCCTGGGGGCCGTGAGCCTGGCCTTCTTCCTCCTGGCGGAAGGGTGGCTTCGCCGACGCGGGAGACCTCTGCCCCCCTGGGCCTTCTGGGGGCTGACCTTGGTGCTGCCAGCCCTGCTCCTGGCCCTGCGGCCCGAGGGGGAGGCCCCCAGGGCCCTCGGCCTCCTGGCCGGGTTCGGCGTAGGCCAGTGGATGGAGGCGCGCTTCGTCCGCTTCGCCGACGCGCGGAAGTGGAGGGAGCGTCTGCTTCGCTTCGCCCTGGGGCTCGTCCTCACCCTGGCCCTTTACTTCGGCCTGGCAGTCCTCATGCCCGGTCTGCCCCTCCTGCGGGCGCTGCGCTACGCGCTCCTGGGCTGGGCAGCCCTGTTCCTCATCCCCTGGCTCTTCCTGCGCCTGCACCTTGCCGAACGCCGCGGGGCCGCGTGATCCCCTCCACCCCCTCCCTGGCAGAAGTTGCCCAAACTTAATGAACTGTAAGATTATTTTAACCTGTTCGCGAACCTTCCCCTGCTATACTGAGGGCAGTGTGGTGGTAGCCTCAACTCCCGATACACTGGCAGTTCGTCCGTCGGCAGGCTGGGGGCATTCCCAACGTGAACGTGAGCAAGGGTGGAGGCCTGTTGGATGATCACCTTTGTGGACGAAGTGCTGGTCTGTCAGGAGTGTGGAGAGGAGTTCATCTTTACGGCAGGTGAGCAGGAGTTCTACGCGGTCCAGGGATTCTTGAACCCACCGAAGTACTGTCCAGCGTGTCGGGAGCAGCGGAAGCGCCGGAACGGGACGAACGGAAGCAAGACGTTGATTGTGTGCGCGGCCTGCGGCAAGGTGGACTACGTCCCCTTCAAGCCCAAAGGGATCCGCCCAGTCTATTGTGAGGAGTGTTACCGCAGGTTGCAGGGCACAGATGCCCGATAAAAGGAGTGCTTCCCTCCCACCACAATGAGTGCTGTGCCTCTTGTTTTGCCCCCGCACAGTGCTCACGCGAGGAGCGAGAGCCCGGCCCTCCCCCCACCGGGCTCTCGCCGCGTCCGGGGCCGGTGGCGCGCGCTCAAGGCCCCAGGGGGTCCGGAGCCGCCCCAACGCCAACATACAAGGGGTTCGGGGGTGGGGTCAGAGGCCCCGGCCCGCGCGGACGCCGGGCGAGCGCGGGAGCCGCACAAATGGCCAACACGAAATGCAACCGCAAAGGAGCGCGATTTGCCCCGTTCGGAGGGTTGTGGTATACTGAAGGCGCACCTTCGGGGCAGGGTGAGGTAGAGGCCCGCGAGCCTCTGCCAATTCCCGATCGGCGGTAGGGAGCCCAGCCGGGAGAAAACGGCTGCACGCTCCGAGCCCGCGAGCCGCAAGGCAGACCCGGTGCGGGGGAGATCCCCCAAAGCCGGGGCCGACGGTACAGTCCGGATGGGAGAAGGTGGCGCAAGAAGGCGCGGCGCGCGGTATCCGTGCCGGCTTCCGCGCACATCCTGCCCCGAAGCAAGGCTTCGGGGCTTTTTGTTGCCCACTGCAGGATGGAGAGGGTTCGGCAAGATGGCTGAGGCGAGAGCGCAGAGACTCAGGACCCTGACGGGGGGCTGCTCCCTTGTGGGCCGCCTCCGCAGGCGCATGGACCTGCTCCTGGTGCCCCTGGGGCTGGCGACCTTCCTGCTCCTGTGGCAGGGGGTGGTCCTGGTGGGCAGGTATCCGGAGTTCATCCTCCCCTCACCAGGACGGGTCGCGGCCCGGCTGGTGGTCCTGGCTGCAGGGGGCAGCCTGTGGTGGCACGCCTGGATCACGGTGCAGGAGATCCTGGGGGGGCTGGCCCTGGGCCTGACCACGGCTTCGGTGCTGGGGTACATCCTGGCCCGCTTCCAAAGGCTGGAGAGGCTCCTTTCGCCCTACATCGTGGCCTCGCAGGCCATCCCCGTGGTGGCCCTGGCCCCTCTCCTGGTCATCTGGTTCGGCTTCGGGGGCCTCTCCAAGGTCCTGGTCTGCGCCCTGGTGGTCTTCTTCCCCGTCCTGGTCAACACCGTGGTGGGCCTTCGGGGGGTAGACCAGAACCTGCGGGACCTGATGCGGTCCTACGAGGCCACCCGCTGGCAGACCTTCCGCCTCCTGGAACTGCCCGCCGCCCTGCCGGTCCTTCTGGGGGGCCTCAAGGTGGGGGTGACCCTCTCGGTCATCGGCGCGGTGGTGGGCGAGTTCGTGGGCGCAGACCGCGGCCTGGGCTTCCTGGTCAACCTGGGGCATGGGCTCATGGATACGCCCCTCATGTTCGTGGCCATCTTCACCTTGGTCGTCATCGCCCTCGCCCTCTACGGCGCTGTCAGCCTGCTGGAAAGCCGGCTCCTCTCGTGGCGGACGTAGGGCGACATCCCAACATGGAGGAAAGACCCATGATGACCCAGAGACAGCGCAAGGGGATAGGGCTGGTGGCTTTGTGCCTGGCTTTGGCCGTGGGGGTCGCGGGGTGCGCCACGCCAGCCCCCACACCGACGCCCACCGCGGCCTCCCTCAGGCCGGTCAAGGTGGCGATGGGGTTCATCCCCAACGTGCAGTTCGCCCCCTTCTACGTGGCCCAGAGCAAGGGCTACTTCGCCGAGGAGGGGCTGGAGGTCACCTTTGACTACGGCATGGAGTCGGACCTGATGAAACTCCTGGGCACCGGGGAACTCCAGTTCGTGGTGGGCAGCGGCGACCAGGTCATCCTCGCCCGCTCCCAAGGGCTGCCAGTGGTCTACGTGGCCCAGTGGTACCGCCGCTACCCGGTCTGCGTGGTGGCCCTGGAGGGGAAGGGCATCCGGATGCCGAAAGACCTGGAGGGCAAGGTGGTGGGCATCCCCGGGCTCTACGGGGCCAGTTACGTGGGGTGGAAGGCCCTGGCCCGTGCCACAGGTCTGGATGAGGCCCGTGTGACGCTCCAGTCCATCGGCTACACCCAGGTGGCCGCCCTGCTGGAAGGCCGGGTGGACGCGGCGGTCTGCTACACCATGAACGAGCCCATCCAGTTGCGGGAGGCAGGGCATGCTGTGGTGGTCCTGGAAGTCTCCGACTACGCCACCCTGGTCTCCAACGGCCTCATCACCAACGAGCGGACCGTGCAGGAAGACCCGGCCCTGGTGACGGCCCTGGTGCGGGCCTTCCTGCGGGGGCTGCGAGATACCCTGGACGACCCCGATGCCGCTTTCACGACGTGCCTCCAGTACGTGCCCGAGGCCGGCGGCGAGAACGAGGCCCGGCAGCGGGCGGTGCTGCGGACCTCGGTGGACCTGTGGCGCACGGACCGCCTGGGCTTCTCGGAGGCCAGGGCATGGGAAGAGTCCGTGGCCCTCATGTTGACGTCGGGCCTCATCACGGAGGCTCCGCCGGTGGAGAGCCTCTTCACCAACCGCTTCGTGGAAGCGGCTGGCGTAGAGTAGGCGCAGGTGGGAGATGTTCGGGCTGAGGCGAGAGAACGGCGTTGCCGCAGGCGCTGAGGCGCAGGAAGCATCCCTTGTGCTGCGCCGGGCGGCCCCTACGCTGGTGGCGGAGGACATCCACCTCGTCTACCGGGACGGGAACGTCCCCACGAAGGCCCTGGAGGGCGTGGACCTGCGGGTGGCCAACGGGGAGTTCCTGTGCGTCCTGGGGCCTTCGGGGTGCGGCAAGACCTCCCTCCTGCGGGTCCTCTCGGGACTGGTGCAGCCGACTCAGGGGAGGGTCTACCTGGACAACGAACCCCTGAC
>JBMFPD010000235.1:0-5047 GCA_049969295.1 Anaerolineae bacterium
GCAGGGCCTCTTCGTCCAGGCCGAAGTGGTGCCCTACCTCGTGGAGCACAGTGCACCGGACCTGTCGGCGCATCTCCTCAGGGGTGCGGAAGGCCGCCAGGATCGGGCCGCGGAAGATGGTGATCTTGTCCGGCGGGACCAGGTTGTAGCCGCTGGTGCGCTGGGTCAGGGGGACGCCCTCGTACAGGCCGAAGAGCATCTGCCCGGGGCCGAGGCCCGCCCGGCGCAACTGGACGCGGGTGGGCCAATCGGCGATGACGACCTCCACGTTCTCCATCCGCTCGCGGATTTCCGGCGGCAGGTCCTCCAGGGCCTCCGCCACGAGCCGGGCGAACTCTATCTGGCTGATGCCCCTTTCCCGTCGCCACATGCCCCAGCGCCCTGCCATGCCCCCACCTCACCCCTACGCCCTGGCCCCCTTCCCCTCTCCGACACGGAGAGGGGAAGGGGAGAGGTGCGTCCGAGGCTACCCTTCGGGCTCGTCCAGGAGGTAGTACTCTTCCTCTTCTTCCTCGCGCACAGGCAGTTCCTCCTCGGAGGGGATGCAGAGGATGCCCTCCGTGAGGTAGCGCCGGACATCCTCCCGGGCCCGTTCAAACTCGGCCAGGAGCATCTCGTCAGTGGCCTTGCTGGAGCCAGCGGCCCGACGGGCACAGGTGTTGCACCCCAGGGAGGCCTTGTAGCTCCCCAGGTCGCAGTTGAGGCACTCGCAGACACGGATCATCATCAGGCAGAAAGCCAGGCTGTCTTCATGGGTCTCGGGCAGGGCCGCCACCCGCTCCACCAGGGCCTGCCACTCCGGCCCCCGCATGTGCCGCAACGCGGGGACGCTTTTATGCGGAAACATGATCTCGTTCTTCGGATACATGGACAGTGCTCCCTCTAAGCTGGGTCTCCACGGGAGAGGATATCACATGGGGTTGGGCCTTGTCAAAAAGAAGTCCGTCGTTGCCGACGCCGAACCCCCGAGGAGGCCGGGGCAGCGGGGCTCCTCCCGTCGGCGCGGAGGCTGCGTTCCAGCCGGCCGTTGCCCCGCTCGCGCCCCCGGGTGCAGCGACGCCAGCATCCAGCGCTCCATCCCCTGGCCCGATTGTGCTGGCCCAGGGCTGTCTCATCTTACAGAACTCTGACAGCCTTCTGGCGCGGCGGACCGTAGGGCACGCCTCCTGGCGTGCCCTCTGCGCCGGGAAGAGCGGTTATAGCCCTCCCTTTTGTAAAAACAAGTCAGCCCTGGTGCTGGCCCGTGCCGGCTTGCCGGAAACGCTGGCCCCGTTTATAATGCCCCGGCGACAAGCCCTTCACCCTGGGGAGGTGGGAGTGCAAAAGCGCGTCCTTGCGCAACTGGGCGACATCCTGGCGACGGGGCCCCGCTGGCAGGCCTGGGCCATCGTGGGCGGGCTGGTGGCGGTGGCCGCGCTGGCCGTGGGCCTGTACGTGGCCGTCCTCTCGCCTCTGTACGCCCTGGCCCTGGCCGCGGCCCTCGCGGGCGGCCTCCTGATGCTCCGCAGCACCCAGTGGGGCTTCTTCGGCGTCATCGCCGTCATCTGCCTCATCCCCTTCGGCGCGCTCCCCGTAGACATCGGCTTCCGCCCCACTTTCCTGGACCTGGTCCTGGTGGTCCTCTTCTTCGTCTGGATCTCCCGCATCGTCACCCGGACCCACGGCCCTCTGGTCCTCACGCCGCCGGGATGGCCCCTGCTCCTCTTCATGCTCCTGGCGGTGGCGGCGTTTGTGGCCGGTCTGGCCCACTCGCGGCCCACGGCCACCATCCTGCGCCACTATGTGGAAATCCTGATGGCCCTGGCCATCTTCTTCGTGGTGGTCAACAGCGTACGCACCCGGGAGCACCTGCGCCAGATCGGCTGGGCGATCTTCGGATGCGGCACCCTGCAGGGGCTCATCGCCGTCGTCCTCTACTACCTGCCCAGCGAATGGACCGTCCGGCTCCTTTCCGCCCTGGGGCGGTTCGGCTACCCCACGGGGTCCGCCGTCCTGCGCTACATTGAGGACAATCCAGAACTCCCCCTGCGGGCCACAGGGACCTGCATCGGCCCCAACACCCTGGGCGGGCTCCTCATCCTCGTGCTGGGGTTCGCCATCCCCCAGGTGCTGGCCCGCAAGCCCATCGTCTCCCGCTGGCTGTCGGTGCCGGCGGTGGCGGTCATGGGCCTGGCCCTCTACCTGACCTACTCCCGCACGGCTCTGGTGGGCCTGGCTGCGGCCGCGTTCGTGCTGGGGATCCTGCGTTACCGGCGGCTGCTCCTGGTCCTCATCCTCGGCAGCCTCCCCCTGCTCCTCTTGCCGCAGGCCCAGTACTACGTACAGCGCCTCATAGAAGGGTTCCAGTTCGCCGACCGTGCCAACCAGATGCGCCTGGGCGAGTACAAGGACGCCTTCCTCCTCATCTCCCGCCACCCGTGGCTGGGGGTGGGCTTCGCCGGCACGCCGGAGATTGACACCTACGTCAGCGTGGCCAGCATCTACCTCCTCATCGCCGAACAGATGGGCCTGGTGGGATTGGGGGCTTTCCTGCTGACGATGGGCGTGCTCTTCGGCTTCCTCTGGACGCGGCGCAAGGCCATTGAGGTGGACCGGGAAGTGGATGGCGTCTTCCTGGGCGCGGCCATGGGGTTGGTGGGCGCGCTGGCCGGCGGCCTCTTTGACCACTACTACTTCAATATGGACTTCCCCAGCACGGTGACCTTCTTCTGGTTCTTCGCCGGGCTCACCGTGGCCTGCGCGCTGGTGGCATCGCAGGCGAAGGCACCTGCACCTGGAGACGCGGTTCCAGCGTGATCCGACGCCAGGAGGACACATGGCGGAACCCCTTCCTCTTCAACGGGAGGTGCTGGAGCGGGTCCTGGCCACCCGCGTTGTGGGACGGAACCTCCGTTGGTACGAAGCCGTGGACTCCACCAACACCGCCCTCCTGGCCCTGGCCGCGGAGGGCGCGCCCGATGGAACGGTGGCCGTGGCCGAGTACCAGACCGGCGGACGCGGCCGTGGGACACGGCGGTGGTGGGCTCCGCCCCGCACGTGCCTCCTCTTCTCCATCCTCTTCCGGCCCGCCTTCCTTCTCCCTCCCGAGAGCCACCAACTGACCATGCTCTCTTCCCTGGCCGTCTGCGACGCCGTGGAAGAAGTCACGGGGCTGCGGCTCGCCCTCAAGTGGCCCAACGACCTGCTCCTGGAAGGGCGCAAGGTGGGGGGCATCCTCACGGAAGGCATCTTTTCCGGCGGACGGCTGGCCCACGCCGTGGTGGGGGTAGGCCTGAACGTGAACGTGGAGTTCGGTGCACCTGAGGAAGGGGCCGACGCCCAGGAACTGGCAGGCCTGGCAGAGGAGGCCACGAGCCTGATGCGCCACCTGGGGCGGCCAGTGGACCGCGCCGCGCTCCTCCAGGCCATCTTGGAAGGGGTGGACGACCGCTACCGGCGGTTGGCGGAGGGGGAGCGGTTCCACGAAGAGTGGAGCCGCCGCCTGGCCACCCTGGGGCAGAGGGTGCGGGTACAGGTGGGCGCGGAGACGCTCCTGGGCGTGGCAGAGGCGGTGGACGAGGACGGCGCGCTCCTCCTGCGCGGGGAGGACGGCCGCCTGCGCCGCATCCTGGCGGGGGACGTGACGCAGTTGCGCTCGGTGTGATGGGCGGCAGAGAAAGGAGGGACGTCGTGAAAGCCTGGGTGCTGCAAGGGGCTGGTTCTCTGGAACTCGTGGACCTCCCGCGGCCGGAGCCGGAGGCCGGCCAGGTCCTCATCGCCGTGGACTACTGCGGCATCTGCGGCTCCGACCTGGAGGCCTACGAACTGGGGATGTACGAGCCAGGCATGGTCATCGGCCACGAGTTCGCCGGGCACATCGCTGCCGTGGGCCCGAGCGTGCAGGGCTGGGAGGTGGGGAACCCCGTCAGCGTGAGCGATGCCATCCCCTGCATGGCCTGCCGCATGTGCCGCCGCGGTGCGCTCACCCTGTGCGAATCCCTCACCATGATCGGCGTGACCGTGCCCGGCGCCCTGGCTGAGTACGTGGCCGTGCCCGTGGCGGGCGTGTACCGCCTGCCGGAGGGGCTGGACACGCGCCGGGCGGCCCTGGCCGAGCCCCTCTCCATCGCCCTCCACGCCGTGCATCGCTCGGCCCTGCGCCCGGGGGACCGCACCCTGGTGCTGGGCGCGGGCCCCATCGGCCTCCTGGTGCTCCAGGTGGCGCGCCTGGCCGGTGCGCTGGCGGTCTACGTGGTGGAGCCCAACCCCGCCCGGGCAGCCCTGGCAGCGCGGCTGGGCGCGACGGAGGTCCTGGACCCTGCCCGGACGAACGTGGCGGTGCGCCTCGGGCAGTTGACCGACGGGATGGGGGTGGAGGTGGCCTTCGTCTGCACGGGGGCGGCAGCGGCCTTTGAGCAGGCAGTGACCCTGGTAGGCAAGGGCGGCCAGATCGTCATGGTGGGCCTGGCTCCAGAGCCGGCGGCAGGGGACCTGATGACCTTGGTCCTGCACGAACTGGAGGTGCGCGGGGCCTACCTGGGCCACGGGGAGTTCGCCCAGGCCCTGGCCTTCATCGCCCAGGGCCGGGTGGACGTGGAAAGCCTCATCAGCCGGGAGGTGCCCCTGGAGCGGGCCCTGGAGGACGGCTTTGCCTACCTCCTCAGCGGCGCGCCGGAGGCAGCGAAGGTCCTGGTCCGGGTGCGGGATTGAGAGACTCCCCGAGGGCATGATGGCGCGCGAACCCCTGCACGCGGTCCTGCGGCGGTATTCCCGCCCCTACCGCCTCTCGCTGGCGGTGGCGCTCTGTTTCTTCACCAGCATGCACCTCCTGACCGCGCCCCTGCCCCTCTACGTGGCCCACCTGGGCGGGGGCGCGGTGGCCATCGGGCTTGTCTCGGGCCTGTTCGCTGGGGCTGCGGTCCTCTCCCGGTTCCCGGTGGGGTGGCTGGCCGACCGGACCCACCGCTGGTGGCTCCTCGTGGCCGGGTGCGGCATCTACGTCCTGGCCTCGCTCGGGTACTGGACGGCCCCGTCGGTCCCGGCCGTGCTCGCCCTGCGGGTCTTCCAC
>JBMFPD010000236.1:0-5030 GCA_049969295.1 Anaerolineae bacterium
CCGCGAGGAACGGACGGGTTTCAAGGCTGGTGCCCTGCAGGCGGCCCTCGCGCAGACGAAAGGCGACATCGTGGTCCTCTTTGATGCGGACTTCGTCCCTCCCCGCGACTACCTGCGCCGGGTGGTGCCCTTTTTCACCGCCGACCCCGACCTCGGCTGCGTCCAAACGCGGTGGGAACACCTGAACCGCGACTACTCGCTCCTGACCCGTGCCCAGGCCCTCGCGCTGGACGGCCACTTCGCCGTGGAGCAGGTGGCGCGGAACCGCGCCGGCCTCTTCATGTCCTTCAACGGGACGGCCGGGGCGTGGCGCAGGGCGTGCATTGAGGACAGCGGCGGCTGGCAGGGCGACACGCTTTGCGAAGACCTGGACCTGAGTTACCGGGCGCAACTCAGGGGATGGCAGTTCCTCTTCCTGCCGGAGGTGGCGGCCCCGGCCGAACTTCCGGCCCAGGTCACCGCGTTCAAACGCCAGCAGTTTCGGTGGGCCAAGGGGTCGGTGCAGGTCCTCCTGAAACTGGGCGGGGCGGTCCTGCGGGCGCAGCGTCCCTGGTGGGTGCGGCTGGGCGGCCTTCTCCACCTGAGCGGCTACCTGGTCCACCCCCTGATGCTGGCCTTCCTGCTCCTCTCCCTGCCCCTCTTCCTGTGGAAGGGCCGGCTGCCGCTCCCCTTTGCCTTCCTGGGCCTTGCCAGCGTCGGACCGCCGCTCCTCTACGCGCTGGGGCAGTGGACCCTCCGCCCCGTCCCCCGGTTGTGGTGGCAGGGGTACCGGGCCCTGCCGGCGTTGATGGCCCTGGGCGTGGGCATTGCCTGGAACAACACCGTGGCCGTCCTGGAGGCGCTGTGGGGCCGGCCCACCCCCTTCCGGCGGACACCGAAGTTCAACCTGGCGGGGAGGGCGGGCGACTGGAGGGGGTCGCGCTACGCTCTGCGCCCCGGCTGGACCTCGCTTGTGGAAGCGTGTCTGGGGTTCTACGCTCTGGGCGTGGTATGGGCTGCGCTGCGCGCGGGGAACTGGCTGGCTGTGCCCTTCTTCGCCCTCTACGCCTGGGGGTTCTTCTACGTCTCCTTGGCCGATCTGCTGAGGTCCCATGCAGGCCGCAAGGCGGGGCCGCGCCTCACCCTGTCGCTGCCGTCAGCGCCTTCCCTGCCGGCGCGCAAGGTGGGGTAGGCCCTCCGACGGCGTGAGGTGGAAGGGCCACCGGTTCCGATCGAGGCTCAAGCGGGCGTCGGCCTGCGCCGATGAGGGCCGGGACCGCCCCTGCAAAACGTTGAGGGTATGCGGGCGTGCCAGGAGGCATGCCTACCTCGTGGTCAAGGGCTGAGCAACTCCCGCCTCACTCCAAGGGCTCCAGGTCCTCGTCGTCGGGTTCCTCTTCGCCGAGTTCCTCCTCGCCGAAGGCAGGCGGAGTGACGGCAGCGGTTGCCCTCTGGGCTCCGGGGAGGGGGAGGTTGGCCGCCTCGCGGATGCGCCGCTCTATCTCTGCGCACAGGGCGGGGTTCTCCCGGAGGAAGGCTTTGACGTTTTCGCGCCCCTGGCCCAGCCTCTCCTCCCCGTAGATGTAGAAGGACCCCCGCTTCTCAATGATGCCGTACTGCACGCCCACGTCCAGGAGGTCGCCGGTGCGGGAGATGCCCTCGTTGAACATGATGTCAAACTCGGCCACCTGGAAGGGGCGCGCCACCTTGTTCTTTTTCACGTGCACCCGGACCCGGTTGCCCACCACCTCACCCCCCTCTTTGATGGGCTGGATGCTGCGGATGTCCAGGCGCACCGCGGCGTAGAACTTGAGGGCCAGCCCTCCAGGGGTGGTCTCCGGGTTGCCGAAAAGGACCCCGATCTTCTGGCGCAGTTGGTTGGTGAAGACGACAGCTGTGTTGCTGCGCCGGATGACGCTGGTCAACTTGCGGAGGGCCTGGCTCATAAGGCGGGCCTGCATGCCCATGTGGGCGTCGCCCATGTCCCCCTCAATCTCCGCCCGGGGGACCAGCGCGGCGACGGAGTCCACGACGATGACGTCCACCGCGCCGCTCCGCACCAGCGCCTCGGCGATGTCCAGCGCCTGCTCGCCGGTGTCGGGCTGGGAGATGTAGAGTTCGTCGGTGTTGACCCCGCACTTCTGGGCGTAGGCCACGTCCAGGGCGTGCTCCACATCAATGAAAGCCGCCACTCCGCCCATCCGCTGGGCCTCGGCGATGATGTGCTGGCAGAGGGTGGTCTTGCCCGAAGCCTCGGGCCCGAAGATCTCCGTCACGCGGCCCCGCGGGATGCCGCCGACGCCCAGGGCGATGTCCAGGGCCAGAGAGCCCGTGGGGATGACATCCACGTTCAGGCTGCCCGTGACCTCGCCCAACTTCATGATGGCCCCTTCCCCAAACCGCTTCTTCAGCGCGCTGACCGTGGTCTCCAGCGCTTTCCGCTTTCCCTCATCCGCCATGGGTTTGCCCCTCCTCCCGATGGTGCCTGCCCCGCTTGTCTGCAGGGGGCTCCGGCCGACCTACGCATGTCCACGACCGCTCGCCATCGCGCTCGTTCCGCTCGCAGCCCTGTTTCCTCCGGGAAATCCACTCCCCATTGTAGCACATGTGTTCTAATTTGTCAACTTCCGCCCACAGGCCCACCAGGGCTGTCTCGTTTTTGTGAAAGGGAAGGCTATAACTGCTCTGCCCGGCGCAGAGGGCACGCCAGGAGGCGTGCCAAGACGTCTGCCGTCCATCACCCCCTCCAGGCCGAGACAGACGCCACCGTTATCATAGCACAAGTTCCGAACTCTTGCACGCGCACCGAACTTCCGGTAGCACAATAGCGTATAGTTAGTTGAGACCGTGACCCGAGGGAAATGCCATGGGCCCAGCGCTGGATCATCCAACAGGCGACGAAGAGCACTTCGCCGCGATCTTTCAGCAGTATAAGAACCTGGTCTACAAGACAGCCTATCTAATGTTGGATGACGTTGGTGAGGCGGAAGATGCGCTCCAGGAAATCTTTCTCCAAGTGCATAAGGCACTGTCCACCTTTGACCCGGAAAAGGGGGCTTTCACGACTTGGCTGTACCGCATCGCCGTGAACCATTGTCTGAGCCGGCGGCGCAATCGTCGTCTTTTTACCGTTCCATTGGATAGGGTGGCTCCCTCGTCGCCTGCTGAATTTCCTCCAGATTACCGATCTGTGGAAGACGAGGAAACCCTTCGGCAGGCCCTGGGCCGGTTGAGCGAGAAACTCCGTGCTGTGGTCATCCTACGTTACTATCTGGACCTGCCCTATGCCGAGATCGCCCAGGTCTTGGATATCCCTGTGGGAACGGTCAAATCCCGCCTTAACCTGGCGCTCAGAACCCTGCGTAGGGAACTGGACTCGCTGGAAGGGAACATCCCAACAGCGCGCCATGTTCCCTCCCCAAGGGAGGTGGCGGAATGAAGTGTCCGGAAGTGACCCAGCTGCTCGTCGCCTATCTGGATAACGAACTGACCTTGTACGAACGGGCCTCTGTCCAGAAACATTTGGAGAGGTGTGAGGCCTGCCAACAGGAGCTGGCGGCGCTGGCAGCACTCAGAAGCCGTGTTAGCCGGTTCCTGCGGGTCAGGGCGGCCCAGGCAGTCCCGTCACCTCAGGCCTGGAGCTGCCTGCAGGAGAAGCTGGCGCGGCAAGCGTCGCCCTTGCTACCGTGGTTCCCCGCATCGCTTCAATGCCTGACACAGAACATTGGCCGCATCCACCAAACTTTGACTGGAGGTGCAAAGATGATGAAGAGGGGACTTGCTTTCACCATACTTGTGGCCGTGCTGGTCGCGCTCGCCGCTGTGGCTTTCGTCCCGTCGGTGCGAGCGCAGGTAGGAGATCTCCTTCCGTTCCGGTGGTTCCGCTTTGGGGGACCAGGAGGCGGCGTCGAGGTATCCGTTCCAGGAGTGGTGGAGTTCACTCCACTGCGCCCTGCCTACCTGCCCGAGGGGTTCCAGGCCATGGCCGTCGGACTGAATCCCGAGGTAGCCAGCCTGAACTACTGGAACAGCGCGACCAACCAGATCCTCATGATTGACCAGCAACTGGTGAGCACCAAATCCTTGCCCTCTGGTACGAAGGTGACGGTCAAGGGAGAGCCGGCCGTGCTCATCACCGGCCTGGAGGGAAGCGTGGCTTTCGTCTCTCTCCCGCCGACCCCGGCCGCACCGACCAGGCCAGACCAGGACGAGCCCAGGCCTGCTCAGGAGACCTCACCCCTAGAGCCTGTCACTGCGTCCTCTGCTGAGACTATCTCCTATACAGATGGGAAGCAGTTGATTTGGTATGTTGGCAACGTCAGGGTATCCATCCTCTCCAACCTGCCCGTGGAGGAGATGCTGAAGGTGGCCGAGTCCATGGTGCCGGCGGAAGTGGAACCGCATCATCCATGAGGCACGCGGCGATGGCAAAGCGGGGGCCTGACCCCCGCTTTTTCTTTTCTTCCGCTGCTATTTGCCCGACGCGGTCTTTCCATCTGTGGAGATAAGACAGATTGCGGTGCGATCCGCGGGATCGTTGGGTTTCTCGGCCCACAGAGCCACCCCCAGGAGGCCCCCCAGGTGGATGGGCACGCCGTGGACGTAGAGGTTGTCCACGACGTTGTGCACTGCAAGGTGCACGAACACCCCCAGGATGCCCAGAGACGCCGCCCGCAGGAAGGGCGGGCCCTGCCGGGCGGCGCGCCACGCGGCCAGGAACGCCGCGGCCCAGAAGGCGAGGTACCCCGCCAGCCCCATCAGGCCCGCCTCGGCCAGGACGTTCAGGTAGTAGTTGTGGGCATGGCCCAGGGGGTCGGCCCAGCGGGGCAGCGCGTAGGCCGGGTAGACCGGCACGTAGTTCCCCCAGCCCACCCCCAGCCAGGGGTGTTCGCTGAACATGGCCCACGCGGCCTGCCAGTGGGCCAGCCGCTCCACCACGGCCCAGTTGGCCGGCGTGGGTTCCACCTGGGAGACGTCCCGCGGTGTCAGGTACTCCGCCAGGCCCGCGAACCGCGCCGTGAGGGCCGGGGGCAGCGCGCCGGCCAGGCCCA
>JBMFPD010000237.1:0-5013 GCA_049969295.1 Anaerolineae bacterium
GCGCCAGGACATGTATGGGAGGGTTGGAAGCGATGTTGAGCCTGTTGCGTACGGGGGGCCAGGATGCCCCCGAGGAACTGTTGAAGAGAATTCCGGAGGTGATGCCCATCCTGCCGTTGCGGAACACGGTGGCCTTCCCCTTCGGCATCCTGCCGCTGGCGGTGGGCATCCCGCGCTCCGTGAAACTGGTGGAGGACGCGCTGGCGGGGGACCGTCTCATCGGCCTGGTGGCCATGAAGCGGCCGGACCTTGAGGAGCCCATGCCCGACGACATCTACTCCGTTGGGACCGTGGCCATCATCCACCGTGTCATCCGTGTGGACGAGGGGAACCTGCAGGTCATCGTCCAGGGGCTTGAGCGCTTCAAGGTCGTGGAGTGGACGGAGACCCAGCCCTACCTGAAAGCACGCATTCGCCTCGCCCCGGACCAGGTGGAGGAGAGCCTGGAGGCCGAGGCCCTGCAGCGCAGCCTGGTCCAGGTGGCCAAAGAGGTCATCAGCCTCATGCCCGACCTGCCGAAGGAGGTGGGCCTGTTCCTGGACCAGGTGCAGGACCCGCGGCATCTGGTCTACGTCATCGCGGCCAACAGCCGCATGGACGTGGCCCACATGCAGGAGATCCTGGAACTGGACCGCCTGAACGACAAGATGCGGCGTCTCATCGGGCACCTCACCCAGGAGAAGGAGATCCTCTCCCTGGGCCGCAAGATCACCGAAGAGGCCCAGGAGGAGATGTCCAAGCAGCAGCGGGAGTACTTCCTGCGGCAGCAACTGGAGGCCATCCGCCGCGAACTGGGCGAGGTTGACGAGACCGCCGCCGAGGTGGAGGAGTACCGCCGCAAGATTGAGGCGGCTGGCCTGCCCGAGGAGGCCTACAAGGAGGCCATGCGGGAACTGCGCCGCATGGAGAAGATGCCGCCCCAGGCTGCGGAGTACTCCGTCATCAAGACCTACCTGGACTGGCTGGTGGACCTGCCCTGGAACAAGGTGAGCGAGGACAACCTGGATATTGAGCACGCCCGCCGCGTCCTGGACGAGGACCACTACGACCTGGAGGAGGTCAAGAGCCGCATCCTGGAGTACCTGGCGGTGCGGAAGTTGGTCAAGGAGCGCGGCACGGAGGGGGAGAAGACGGACGACAACGGCCGCAGCACGGAGGCCATGGGCGCCATCCTCTGCTTCGTCGGGCCGCCCGGCGTGGGCAAGACCAGCCTGGGGCGCTCCATTGCCCGCGCCCTGGGACGGCAGTTCACCCGCATGAGCCTGGGCGGCATGCGGGACGAGGCGGAGATCCGCGGCCACCGGCGGACCTACATCGGGGCCATGCCCGGCCGCATCATCCAGGCCATCCGCCGCGCGGGCACCCGCAACCCGGTCTTCATGCTGGACGAGGTGGACAAGATCGGCATGGACTGGCGGGGCGACCCGGCAAGCGCCCTGCTGGAGGTGCTGGACCCCCAGCAGAACCACGCCTTCCGCGACCACTACCTGGACGTGGACTTTGACCTGAGCGATGTCATCTTCATCACCACGGCCAACCAGTTGGAGACCATCCCGCCACCGCTGCGGGACCGTATGGAGATCCTCCGGCTGGATGGCTACACCGAGTACGAGAAGTTGCACATTGCCAAAGGGTATCTCATCCCGCGGCAGGTGCAGGCCAATGGCCTGCGGGAGGATGAGGTCACTTTCACCGAAGAGGCCCTGCGCCTCATCATCCGGGACTACACCCGGGAGGCCGGCGTGCGCAACCTGGAGCGGGAGATCGGCCGCGTGTGCCGCAAGGTCGCCGTGCGCATCGCCAGCGGCGAGACGACCCACGTGGAGGTCACGCCCGAGAAGGTGCGGGAGTTCCTGGGCAAGCCGCGGTTCTTCTTTGAGGCTGCCGAGCGGACGGAGACACCCGGCGTGGCCACCGGCCTGGCCTGGACGCCCGTGGGCGGCGACGTCCTCTTTGTGGAGGCCACGTCCATGCGCGGCAAGGGGAACCTCACCCTCACCGGCCAACTGGGCGACGTGATGAAGGAGTCGGCCCAGATCGCTTACAGTTACGTCCAGGCCCGCGCCGAGGAACTGGGCATTGACCCGGACATCTTCAGCAAGATCAACCTGCACCTGCACGTGCCGGAGGGGGCCGTGCCCAAAGACGGTCCCAGCGCCGGTGTGACCATGGTCACGGCCATCGCCAGCCTGCTGACCGGGCGCCCGGTCCGTGCCGACGTGGGCATGACGGGCGAGATCACCCTCCGCGGGCGGGTCCTGCCGGTGGGCGGGATCAAGCAGAAAGTCCTGGCGGCCCACCGCACGGGCCTGCGGACGGTCATCCTGCCCCGCCGCAACGAGATGGACCTGGACGAACTGCCGGAGGACGTGCGGAAGGAGATGGAGTTCATCCTCGTGGACACGATAGACGAGGTGCTGAAGGCCGCCCTGCGCCCGGCCCCGCAGCCGCAGGCAGTGCCAGTGCCAGAGGAGCCCATCCCCGTGGAGGCCAGTGGCGACGGACAACGGGCGGACTGACCGCGCTGGCCGCGGAGACCCCTGGCAAAGGACAGCCCCTCATCCCCCTTCCCTCCCCGCATCGGGGAGGGAAGGGGCCGGGGGATGGGAGAGGGCTACCCCCACCTCACCCTTTCCCCCGGCCCCCCTTTCCCTCCGACACGGAGAGGGAAAGGGGGTGAGGGATGGAGAGCGGCGCAGTCTCAGTGTTCCCCGGTCAGGGGTACGAAGATGACCCCTGTGATGCTCTTGTGGATGAAATCGTCTCCCTTGCGCTCTACAAGCCAGAGGGTCTGGTAGCCGCCAGGCGGCCCTACGGGGATGACCATGCGCCCGCCGTCCTTGAGTTGCTCCAGGAGGGGTGGGGGGATGTGGTCGGGGGCGCAGGTGACGATGATGCAGTCGTAGGGGGCGTGCTCCTTCCAACCGTAGTAGCCGTCGGCGTTCAGGACGTGCACGTTGGTGTACCCCAGCCTCCTGAGGCGCTCTTCGGCCGATTTGGCCAGTTGCGGGATGATCTCCACCGTGTAGACCTCATCGGTCAGTTCGGCCAGGATGGCAGCCTGGTACCCCGACCCCGTCCCGATCTCCAGGACCTTGTCCCCCCGTTTGAGGCGCAGGAGCTGGGTCATGAGAGCCACGATGTAGGGCTGGGAGATGGTCTGGCCGTAGCCGATGGGCAGGGGGTGGTCTGCGTAGGCCTGGCTCACGTACTCTGGCGGCACGAACTCGTGGCGCGGGACCTTCTCCATTGCCCTGAGGACGTCTTCGTCCCGGATATCCCGGAGGCGCAGCTGACTTTCCACCATGCTCAACCTCGCTTCCCGGTAGGGGTCGGGGGTTGGGGCCTCGGTCGGAGGGGGCGGCGTGGGGGTGGCTGTGGGGGAAAGCCACCCCTTCCCATAGCACGCCCCCACCAGGCACACCCCTGCCAGTGCGGCCACGGCCAACAGGAGCCACGGCCAGCGTCTCCCCCAACCTTTCCCCTGTCCCTCACGGTGCGCAACCATCCGCCGTTTCCTCCTTCGGTGTGCCGGGGCCCAGGGCCTCTCGGACGGCGCGGACAAGGCTCTGCACGGAGAAGGGCCGCCGCAGGATGCGCACCTCCGGCAGGGCTTCCAGGGCTTCGGCACCCAGGCCCGCGAAGGGCCCGCTGAGCAGAAGGAGCGGCAGGCCCGGCCACCGCTCCCGTACGTGGGGGAGCGCCTCCTGAGCGCGGCACGGCAGGTCCACGATGGCCAGGTGGACCGGTCCTTCCTCCAGCCACACCATGGCGTCCACCAGGTCCCGTGCCCCGATGACCTCCAGCCCTTCCTCCAGGAGGGCGGCGCGGATGAGGGCCCTCTCGGGCCAGCGCCCCGAGACGAGGAGCACCGTGGGCCCCTTCCCAGAGGAACTCCCGCCCTCCTGGGCCTTCAAAGGCGGGGTCCGACCAGTCCTTCCTTCTGCCATGTCCGCCAGATCGCCTCAGCCACCAGCCTGTGGCCTTCCTCCGTCAGGTGGACGCCGTCCACCTCCAGGAACGAGGAGGGCGGAAGGCTCCCTAACTCCTCCTCCAGGTCAACCAGGGCCGCGCCCGTCTCCCAGGCGGCCACGCGGATAAGCGCGTTGTAGAGATGATAGGCCTGTGCCTGCCGGTCCCCCTCGTGTCCGAAAGAGACCGGGTTCATCGTCATCAGGTAGACCCGGGCCCCCGTGCGGCGGCGCACTTCCTCCACCAGGCGTACCAGCGCCTGCCGGAACCGCAGGGGATGCACCCGGGGCTCCGGCAGGGGGGCAGCCGGCCGCGGGCCTCGGCTCTTGATGGCCCGTCCCAGCACCCGGCTGGCCCGGACCCAGCAGGTGCGGGCCAGATGGCACTTCTCCAGAAACCACCGCCATCCGGAGGGGAACGCTGCCCGCTCCCGCTCCTCGTCGGTGGGCCACCGCTGCAGGTGGCAATCGTTGAGGCCGAAGGCCACCAGCACCGCGTCCGGCTGTCGCTGGAAGACATCTCGCTCCAGACGTGCCAGGCCCTGCAGGACCGTCTGCCCGTTGATGCCCGCGTTCCACACCCGGGCCCGCACACCCCGAGCCCGCAGCCAGACCTCCAGGAGGGCCGGGTAGGTGGCTCCGGCGGCCAGGCCGAAGCCGTAGGTGTTGGAATCGCCCAGGGCCACGGCCCGGAACCGCCAGGGGCGCAGCGCCTCGCCGAACCTCTGGGCGGAGGGGCGCAGGCCCGGGTCTGGTTCCGCGCGGGCGGACCAGCGGTGGCGAGCGCGGAGGATTCCCTCGGCCAGGATGAGGCCCATCCCCAAGCCAAGAGCCGCACGCGCGAGACCTTTCCTCATGGTATCCGCTTAGATCCCCATCCTTATTGTAACATCCGACGTGCCTGAAAGCAAGGGGCTGTAGCCCAGTTGCAGGGGGTGTCTCGTTTTCCCAAGGGGGAGGCCATCACCGCTCTTCCCGGCGCAGAGGGCACGCCAGGAGGCGTGCCCTACGGTCTGCCTGACAGACGGGCAACACGAGATGC
>JBMFPD010000238.1:0-5004 GCA_049969295.1 Anaerolineae bacterium
GGGGAGGGAAGGGGGACCGCCGAAGGCGGCGGGGGTAGGGCGAGGTGCACCTCGCGGCATGGGACCACAAGGTCATCAGCCACCAACAAAAGGTGCAACCGAGTCGTTGCTGCGTAGCGGCTACATTTCGTGTTGGTCGCTTGGGCGGCTCCGTCGCTCGCCCGGCAGCCGCGCGTGCCGAGGCCTCTAACCCCACCTCTGGACCCCCTCCCCGCACCGCGAGGAGGGGGCCTGGGGGTCCCCCCACGAGGAACGGTTTGATCGCTGGACGCGACATCTGTAAACCCACCAACATAAGATGGAGCCGAGGCCTGAGGCTCCCCCAGTTGGCAACGCCCCCGGCTTATGGCATAATACGCCAGCCGATCCCTCCACCCCACCAGGAGGTGCGACATGAAGCGAGGGGCGTTCACCTTTGTCTTGCACTCCCACATCCCCTACTGCCGCCGGGCGGGCCGCTGGCCCCACGGCGAAGAGTGGCTCCACGAGGCCATGGCCGAAACCTACGTGCCCCTCCTCGTGGAACTCTACAACCTCCATGAGGAGGGCGTCCCTGCCCGCCTGACCCTGGGCATCACCCCCGTCCTCGCCGAGCAACTGGCCGACCCCCTGGTGCTGGACCACTTCGACGCCTACCTCCAGGAGAAACTCCAGGCGGCGGAGGGCGACATCGTCCGCTTCCGGGAGAAGGAGCGAGACCCCCTGCGCCTGGAACTGGCCCGCTTCTACCGGGACTGGTACGAGGGCGTGCAGCAGGCCTTCCACGAGCGCTTCGGCCGGGACCTCATCGGCGCGTTCCGCCGGCTCCAGGACGCTGGCGTCGTGGAACTCCTGACCTCGGCGGCCACCCATGGCTACCTCCCCCTCCTGGAGCGAGATTCATCCATCTACGGCCAGCTGACCGTGGGCGTGGGGACCACCCAGCGCCATTTCGGGCGCGCCCCCAAGGCCGTGTGGCTGCCAGAGTGCGCCTACCGGCCTGCCTTCTACGCCGACCGGCCCGACGGGCGCTACTACAAGCCTGGCCTGGAAGAGTTCCTGCAGGACCTGGGACTGCGTCTCTTCTTCAGCGAGACCCACACCATTGAGGGCGGCCGTCCTGTGGGCAAGGCGACCGACGAGGTGGTGGGGCCCTACGGCAACATCCCCCGCCGCTACCTGGTCCCCCTGCCGGAGGCATACGCCGAGCCCACCCTCCGCACGACTTACCTTCCCTACTGGGTGGGCCTGTCGGACGTGGCGGTCATCGGGCGCAACAACCGGACGGGCATGCAGGTCTGGTCGGCTGACTGGGGCTACCCCGGCGATGCCGACTACCGGGAGTTCCACAAGAAGGACGGCATCTCCGGGCTTCAGTACTGGCGGGTGACTGGCCCGCGGCTGGACCTGGCCCACAAGGACTTCTACCGGCCCCAGTGGGCCCGCTACAAGGTGGAGCAGCACGCCGAGCACTTCGCCCGCCTGGTGGAGGACCTTCTCTGCGCCTTCTACGCCGAGACCGGCCGCTTCGGCATCTGCGCCTCCAACTACGACACGGAACTCTTCGGCCACTGGTGGTTTGAGGGAGTGGCCTGGCTGGGGGCGGTGCTGCGGCGGCTGGCCCGGAGCGAAGTGGTGGACCTGACCACGGCCAGCGCCTACCTGGAGGCCCATCCCCCCGAGGAGACGCTGATCCTGCCGGAGGGGTCCTGGGGGGCTGGCGGCACGCACTTCACCTGGGACAACCCTGACACCCATTGGATGTGGGCCCCCATCCACGAGGCGGAGCGCAAGATGGAGGAGGTCGTCGCCCGCTACCCCCAGGCGGGGGAGGGGGAGGCCCTCGTCCTCAACCAGGCAGCCCGCGAACTCCTGCTCCTCCAGGCCAGCGACTGGCCCTTCCTCGTGACCACCGGGCAGGCCGCCGCCTACGCCGTGGAGCGGTTCCAGACGCACCTGGAGCGCTTCCACCGCCTGGCCGACCTGGCCCTGGCAGGCCGTCTCGGCCCGGAGGCGCAGGCCCTGGCCCAGGAGTACTTCGCCCTGGACAACGTGTTCCCGGACCTGGACTACCGCGTCTTCCGGGAGCGCGAGCAGCGCGCCGGCTGAAGGCGTGGGGAGCGGACGGGGCAAGCCTTCTGAGGAGGGACAGACCATGCCGAGAAAGCCCGTCAGCATAGACTTCCGCAACGTGATGGAGCCGGTCCTGGGGGAGGGGCTGGGGATCCGGGAAGAGGAACTGCACGCCATGGCCCCCCGCCTGAAGGAAGCCGTTCGGGCCCTGGGCAAGAGGCGCTGGGAAGACCCGGTGAAGCACGGTCTGGCCTGGATGAGGCTGCCCTACGACCACCCCTGGCTCCCGGACCTCCTCGCCCTGGCCATGGAGGTGCGCGCCCGGTTTGAGAACCTGGTGGTGTTGGGCATCGGCGGGTCCGCCCTGGGCAACATCGCCCTGCAGAGCGCCCTCAACCATCCCTTCTACAACTTCCTGCCCCGGGCGGTGCGCGGCGGCCCGCGCCTCTTCGTCCTGGACAACATTGACCCCGAACTGGTCGGGGGCCTCCTGGAGATCCTCCGCCCGGAAGAGACCTGCTTCAACGTCATCTCCAAGTCTGGCGCTACGGCAGAGACCATGGCCCAGTTCCTCATCATCCGGGACCTTCTGGAAAAGGCCCTGGGGCCCTGGTACCGGGACCACCTGGTCGTCATCACGGACCCGGAGGAGGGGGCTCTGCGGCGGATTGCCGAGAGAGAAAGCCTGCGGACCCTGCCCATCCCCAAGGGCGTGGGAGGGCGTTTCTCCGTCCTCTCGCCGGTGGGCCTCTTCTCGGCGGCCTGCTGTGGCATCGACGTGGAAGAACTCCTGGCCGGCGCGGTCTTCATGGACCAGATGTGCAGCGGCCAGAACCCCCTGCACAACCGCGCCGCCGTGGGCGCGGCGATCCAGTACCTCCTCTACGAGAAGGGCCACCACATCACGGTGATGATGCCCTACAGCCACGCCCTGCGGGACGTGGCCGACTGGTTCCGCCAACTGTGGGCCGAAAGCCTGGGCAAGCGCTATCGGCGGGACGGCACGGAGGTCCGTGTGGGGCCGACGCCGGTGAAGGCCCTGGGCACGACGGACCAGCACTCCCAGCTCCAGCTGTACGTGGAGGGGCCTCGGGACAAGGTGGTCTGCTTCCTGCAGGTGATCAGTGTGGGGAGGGGACCCGTGCTGCGCATCCCCGACCTTTACCCGGACCTGGAGGACGTGGCTTACCTGAGCGGAAACACGCTTACGGGGTTGATGACTGCGGAAAGCAGGGCCACGGCCCTGGCCCTGCGGAAGGCGGGCTGCCCCAACCTGACCTACTGGCTCTCCAAGTTGGAAGCCTTTGACGTGGGGCAGCTCCTGTACCTGCTGGAACTGCAGACGGCCATCGCCGGGGAACTGTGGGACGTCAACGCCTTTGACCAACCAGGCGTGGAATTCGGCAAGCAGGTCACTTACGGCCTCATGGGCCGGCCGGGGTACGAGCATTACCGTGCCGAGGCTGCGGAAGACCTGAACCAGAGGGCACGGGATCCGCGCTACCGCCTCTCCTGATCCTGCGCCCAGGTGTGGGGGCGCACGACCGTGCCTCCCTACGCCCTTGACCCAGGGGCTCGCGGAGGGAAGCCTAGGGCTGGACCACAGCGATTCTTGAAAGCATGGCGTTCTGAGGAGCGAGGGACGAGGGGTGTGTGAACGTAGGGGCACAGCGGCGCTGTGCCCCTACTACCGGGCGGAACTGGCGTACTGCACTACACACGGTTTTCATTGTGGCGCAGCATGAGTTCTTCGCTGCCAGGGGACCTACCCGAAGAGGCGCGCCAGTTCGTCCCGCGGGAAAGAGGGGAGGGGGCGTTCCGTCCCGTCGCGGCCGACGAGGAGGAGTTCCCCCTGGTGGGGCGTGGCTTCCCCGATGGGGGAGGCGCGGATGCCCTCGGCCTCCAGGGCATCTACGACCTGCCCTGCATCGCCCGGGGCCACGGCGATGAGGAGCGCACCGGAGGCGATGAGGCCCAGGGGATCCAGGCCCAGGTGGGCGCAGAGGGCCTCGGTCTCCGGCAGGATGGGGATGGCCTCCTCCCACACCCGCAGGCCCACCCTGCCCGCCGTGGCCAGTTCCCGCAGCGCGGTGGCCAGCCCACCTTCCGTGGGGTCGTGCATGGCGTGCACCGGGGCAGTCTGGGTGGCCACCCGGGCATCCCGCACCACGCTGATCCCCGGCTCCCGCAGGAACCGCCGGCACCGCTCCAGGAAGGCGGGGGAGAAGCGTTCCCGAAGGTCCGAATCCAGTTCTCGGGCGATGATGGCTGTCCCCTCCACGGCGATCCCCTTGGTGAGGACCACAGTGTCGCCCGGCTGGATGCCCCGGGTGCTCACCAGACGGTCCACCTCCACCTCGCCCAGCATGACGCCCACGGCCACCGGGCGTTCCAGGCCGTAGGTGATCTCCGTGTGGCCTCCGCAGAGGGCCACGCCCAGGTGGGAACAGGCCTGGGAGACCTGGGCGAAGATGGCCTCCACCAGGGAGGCGTCGGTGCGGCCTTCCGGCAGGAGCAGGGTGCAGAGGAACCAGCGCGGGGTGGCCCCGCGGGTGGCGATGTCGTTGGCGTTCACGTTGACCACGTACCACCCGATCTCGTCGGTGGCAAAGGTGATGGGGTCCGTCTTGACCACCAGGTAGCGGTCGCCCATGGCGATGGCGGCCGCGTCCTCGCCCACCTCGGGTCCCACCACGACGCGCGGGTCGGCATGGGCGTAGCGCTGGAGGAGCCTGGCGAGCATCTCCATGGGGAGTTTGCCAACGGGAAGGGATGCCTGCATGGGTGGTTCTCCCTGCTGTGCAAGACAAGGGGCCTCTCCCCGTGTGAGAAGAGGCCCCCTGCGCTTGCGCCGCAGCACCTAAAAGGCCACCGGAGGTGATGCTACGGCGCTTGTCCTGCCACTACTATGGTCCACGGGCATCACCTCCTTCTCCTAAAGATAGCCAGCCA
>JBMFPD010000239.1:0-4989 GCA_049969295.1 Anaerolineae bacterium
CTTGTTGGACCTCATCAGCTCGGGCTTCTTCCTCGCCTGTGACCCAGAGGGTGGTAACGATCTATTGGCCCATTACACGCTCTACTGCCCAGGGTTGACTCATCTTAAACCCTGACGGCCTTCCGGCACGGCAGACCGTCCGGGTGTCCTCGGCCACGCGGCCAATTTGCCTCTTCCAGAGGACTATGGTAAAATGTGAGGTGCCCTGGGGGATCGTCTAATGGCAGGACAGCAGACTCTGGATCTGCGTGTCGGGGTTCGAATCCCTGTCCCCCAGCCAGACCCCACCCCACCCTTGAGAGGCCTGCTCCCTGGGGAGCAGGCCTCTGCGCGTGCAGGGGGGCTTCTACTCCAAACGCCGGGGACCTCCTGCAGCGACCAACGCGGTCGGTCCCCTCCCAGGGGCCTTCTGCGCCGAGGCCGCCAGCCAGGCCAGGAGGCCCACCCCCAGGCTCACGGCCGCGCCGCTCCAGAAGACTGCCGCCGTGCCCCAGCGCTCGGCCAGCAGCCCGCTCAGGGAGGGCCCCACGAACATCCCCACCCCGTAGACCGCCTGGTAGAAGCCCATGGCCACGGCCCGGCCCTCCTCCCGCACGAACTTGATGCTCAACCCCATGAAGACCGGCAGCGCGCTTCCAGCTCCCAGCCCGTAGGCTGCCCGCAAGCCGATCAGGACAAGCATGTTCCCGCAGAAAGGCACAGCCAGGGTCGTCGCCACCATCACCAGCGCTCCCAGGAGGAGCAGCCGTCGCTCCCCCAGGCGCTCCACCAGGACCCCCACCAGCGCTGCCCCCAGTCCCTGGCCGAGCCACATCCCCGTGGTCACCCAGCCCAACTGCGCAGGCGACGCGCCCAGGCTCTGGGCGTAGAGGGGCACGAAGCCGCCAGTCGTCGCCGTGGAGACGTACTGGACGAGCGCAGCGGCCAGGGATACCAGGACCAACTGCCGGCTGCGAGCATACCCCACGATGTCGGCCAGCGTGGCCGGCTCCCGCGTGGCCAGGGACGGCGGCTCCGCCACCTGCGCGATCACAAGGGCCCCGACGAAGGCCACGCCCGCAGCCACGAGGAACGGGGCCTTCCACCCCCACTCGTCCGCCAGCAGGCCCCCGGCCGACGTGCCGACGACCTGCCCTGCCGACGTGAGGAAGGCGGCCAGGCTGGTCGCCTGGACGGCCCGCCGCGGCGGGAAGTAGCCGGCCAGCATGACCGAGGAGGCCACCCACGTGGACGCGGCCACGCCGGTCAGGGCGCGGAACCAGAAGATCTGCTCCGGCGTCCGTGCCAGCGCCAGGCCCAGGGCCCCGGCCAGGGAGACAGCGCACCCCAGGAGCGCGATCGGCCTCCGGATGCCCCGCCAATCGGCATAGAGCCCCAGAGGGATGCGGAGGAGCGCCTGCGTCAGGCCATAACTGCCCACGATGAGTCCCACCTGGGCCAGGTTCGCCCCGAGGGACTTGGCGTACGGGGCCAGGGTGGGATAGTACACATAGAGAGACCCCCAGAACAGGGCGATGCCCAGGCTCAGGAGGATCCCGTGGCGGCGATGCGTGGATGGCAAGGGGATAGACGCCTCAGTTCTTTTCCTGGCTTTCCTGCGGCGCAGGCATCTTGGGGCGATCTTCCGAGGTCGCCTCCCTGAACTCCCGGATCGCCCTGCCGATCGCGCCGCCCACCTCCGGCAGTTTGCCCACGCCGAAGATGGCGATGACGATGACCAGGATGATGATCAGTTCCGGCACTCCCAGATGGGGCATTCCCATTCCCTCCTGTACCAGGGTCTGAACCGGGCGCGGTGCGGGCATCAGTCCGCTTCCACCTGGACCACGTGCCGCGCCACCCCGTGTGCGAAATCAAACGCGCAGTTGAAGACCCCCGTCGCCCCGGGGGCCAGGGCCTCTGGCACTGCATGGGCCAGGCACGCGTTCACCACCTCGCCCCCTGCATCGTACAAGGTGACCACAGCCCGCACGTACCGCTGGGTGCGCGGCCCATCATTGCGGACCTGACCCCATACGTGGTAGAGCCCTGCATCGTCCGTGTAAGCCTCGCTCCCCAGCAGGTGGAGCCGTGCCCTGGACGCTGGCGGAGAAGTCCACCCCGCAGCACGAAGGACGTAGGTGGCCCACCGCTGCCCGCTCGCCATGACCACCACGGCCGGGGCCTGCCCCCATGGCTGCACCCACTTCAGGAGCGGCACCACCGTCTGTCGGTCAAGGACATTCCCATCCCCGTCGTACAGCGTCGCCGTCACCTGCACCTTGCCGACCAGGTAGGGCGAATCGTTGCGCAGGTCGCAGACGATGACCAGGTTCCCCCACTCGTCTTCGTAGTGCCGGCTCCCAGCCACCCCCAGGGTCACCGGTTCCGGGGTGGTTACCGGGGCAGGCGTGACCGTGGGCGTGGGGGACCCTCCGGCCGTCGGCGTCGGGACGGCCTCCCGCGGCCACGTGGGCGTCGCCGTGGGAGTGGCTGTCCGCGTCGCTGTGGCCGTGGGTGTGGGCGTGGAAGTAGAGGTAGACGTGGCCGTGGGCGTCCCAGTGGGGCTTGGGCTCGGCGTCTCCGTCGGCGTGGCCGTGGGCGAGAGCGTCGCCGTGGCGGTGGCGGTGGGCGAAGGCGTCCCCGTCGCCGTGGCGGTGGGGGTCCAGGTGGAGGTCGCTGTGGGCAGCCGCACCTCCACCTCGCCCAGGAAGCCCGTGGCCACCACCACGACCTGTGAGGGACTCGGATGGGCGGGGGTGCCGGAAGTCGTCTCCACCGTGAGGCCGCCCCCGGTATCCCGGGCGATAAGGACCATGAGCCCGCCGAAGACGATGAAGTCCGCCACGGCGAGGAAGGCGATCACCGCCACCCAATGCTCCGGCCTGAGTCGCTGCACAGTCCACGTCCCACGAACCCGTCGCCCTGGCCGGATCGCCCCCCTACCGTGCCCGAAGGTCCGCGATCTGCCGGATCAGCATAGCGGCCGAGGTCGCCAGTTTGACCACGTCACGGGACCGGATCTTCCTCTGCCCAGGGAGCGCGCCGGCCGGCGACTCCCCTTCCGAGGGGCTGTCTTCCAAGATGACCCACGCCACCAGAAGGCCCAGCAATGCCCCTGCCACTGCGCCGATGATGAGACCCCTGGAACGCCAGCCCACAGGCCACCTCCTCCCCTCACGTCGCCCTTCCGTCCCCTCGCAAGCCACGCCACACGCCTCGCGCCCAGGCCGGGAGCGAGCGCGCCTGGATGACCGGCCCCAAGACGGCCGAGGAGGACGCTTCCGTCACCTCCCTTGCTCGCTCAGCCCAGCCGTGCGCTCTGCGGAAGAAGGGTCGACCGTTCTGCAGGAGCCACCGCGTCCCGCGCCCCGCGAAGTAGAACACAACCCCGGGCACTGCCAACAGGACCATCCCCTCCAACACCAGGAGCACGGTCGCGAGGTCCGCCCAGAACGAAATCCTCTGCACCATCGCTCTCTCTCCCTGACCAGCGGCGGTATTCTAGCACAGGAGGCACAGGGTGTCAACGAGGGCTTTTCCCTCCGCCCCTCAAGAGGCGGCTCCACTCCCGGCCGCTGGGCCGCGGTCCTCGTGGCCCCGCCCCGCAAGGAGGGCGTCGTAGAGGGCCAACGTCTCCTCGGCAGCCCGCCTCCAGGAGAAAGACGCGGCGCGGGCAAGGCCCCGGGCCCGCAGAGTGGCGCGCAGGTCTGCATCCTCCCACGCCTCGCGGAGGGTCCGGGCCATGGCCTCGGGGTCGTGGGGGTCCATGTAGCAGGCAGCATCCCCAGCCACCTCCCGGAGGCTCGCAGCGCGGCTGCAGACCACCGGTGTGCCACAGGACATAGCCTCCAGCACCGGCAACCCAAACCCCTCGTACAGGCTCGGGAGGACAAAGAGGTCGGCCGCGGTGTAGAGGGCCGGCAGGTCCTCCTCCGGCACATGCCCCAGGAAGGCGACCTGGTCCTCCAGGCCCAGGCGCTCCACGGTGCGGAAAGTCTCTTCGTAGAGCCACCCCCTGCCCCCTGCCACCACCAGGGGAGGTCGCTCCGCCCCTCCCAGCCGGGCCAGGGCCTGGAAGAGACGGGGCAGGTTCTTGCGCGGCTCAATGGTCCCTACGGTCAAGAGAAAGCGCGGGGGGAGCCCGTACCGGCTCCGCACGCGGGCCACCTCCTCCGGCGGGGCGGGCCGGAAGTGCGGCGCAGCCGCCTCATAGACGACCCGCACCTTCTCCGGCGGCACCCCGTAGAGCCGGAGAAGGTCCTGGCGCGTCGCCTCAGACACAGCGATGACGGCATCCGCCCGCCGCACGTAGAGGGGCATGGTCCAGCGCAGGTACCAGTAGTTGAGGGGCTTGTGGTACTCCGGGAAGAGGTGGAAGATGAGATCGTGCACCGTGAGCACGGTGGGCACGTCCCGGAGAGGCATCAGGAGGTGCTCCGTGGCGTGGTAGAGGGTGGCATCGGGCACCAAACGGTTGAAAGGGACGCGGAGGACCTGCCCCCACCAGACTGCCATGCGCCAGGGCTTGTAGCCGGCGCGCACCGTCCGCAGGGGCACCCGGGGGAGGCGGTTCAGGGCATCGGCCGGCGCCTTTCCGTTGTAGAAGAGGGCGAAGGCCCCGGGGCGGGCCTCCACAAGGGCCTGGACGAGGCTTCCAGCGTAGCGGCCAAGCCCCGCCTTGCCGTGGACCGCAGCCGAGACGTCCACATAGATGGGCACGGAGGACCCTCCAGGAGAAGGCCGGGTTTGGGCAGTGGAATTCTAGCACGCAGCGAAGGGGGCGTCAATTTGCGGGATGCTTCACGTTGTGAATGACCTCGCAAGGTCCATTTGCCAAATTTGCCGTTCTGTGGTATACTAGAATTCGGAAGGCACCCTGCTGTGTGCGTGATGCCCGACACCCGTTTTGAGCCAACACCCGATGATTGGGAGACAATCTCTGGAGGGGATGCGGTAGCCCGTTAGGGGGCAAGGCAGGAACCAACAGGTAGTCTCCCACCCTGCGAG
>JBMFPD010000240.1:0-4977 GCA_049969295.1 Anaerolineae bacterium
GCCCCAGCCCTCCCCGGCTTCCGGGCCCCCTCTCCGTGCAACCGGTAGGCGCCCCCGTCGCCCGCCCGGCCGTGCTCTCACGGCGTTGAGGGCATTGGCGAGGAAGAGGCACCCTTCGCATCCGGCCCCCGTTGCTGAGCAGAATGTTAAAAATTCTCGCGACCTATTGACTCTGGGCACGTTCCATGTTATAATAATGGCGCAGTTAGCCCCGCCATCGCATTCGGGCTTTGGCGGGTATGTTTGTGTATGGCCTGGATGCAGGCTCGTGGAGGTGGAGGAGCCTTCCACCAGTCCTGGCGATCCGGGCCGCGCTTTCCTAACACCCTAAATCTGGATTCCGAGGGGTCGGTTGGAAGATATGGCCGAGACGACTGTGCAACTATCATCTCTGGAGAGCCTCTTGGAGAAGGCTTCTACCCAGGGGTACCTCACCATAGATGATATCCTGGAGGTCTATCCAGAGGCCGAGGAGGACCTGGCCCAACTGGAGGAACTCTTCATTTACCTGCAGAACCACGACATCCCCGTTTATGGGGATGAAGAAGAGGCGGAGCAGGAGATGCGCGCGCGGGCCGGGGGCCGGCACGAGGACAACGGGGAGGAAACCCTGGAGGAGGAACTGGACTTGAGCGACCTGCCGGCCACGGACCCCATCAGCCTCTACTTCCACGAGATGGGTCGCGTCCCGCTCCTGACCCCGGAGGAAGAGCAGGAACTGGCCAAGACGCTGGAACGGGGCCGCCGGGCCGAGAAACGCCTCGCCAAGGACGGCCACGACCCGGTGGAGCGGGAGAAGCTCCTGGAGGAGGTCCGTAAAGGCCAGGAGGCGCGGGAGAAACTCATCCGCGCCAACACCCGGCTCGTGGTCAGCGTGGCCAAGCGGTACGTGGGCCAGGGGGTGCCCCTGCCGGACCTGATCCAAGAGGGCAACCTGGGGCTCATGCGAGCCGTGAACAAGTTTGACTACCGGCGTGGGTACAAGTTCAGCACCTATGCCACCTGGTGGATCCGCCAGGCCGTGAGCCGCGCGGTCTCCGACCAGGGGCGGACCATCCGCCTGCCGGTGCACATGGGGGATAGCATCCGGCGTCTGTACCGGACCATCCACCAACTGGAGCAGGAGTGGGGGCGTCCCCCTACGCCGGAGGAGATCGCCGAGGCCATGGACCTGGACCCGCGGCGTGTGCGCTGGATGCTGCGCGTTTCCCGGCACCCTCTCTCGCTGGAGCAGCCAGTGGGCGAGGAAGAGGATAGCGAACTCGGCAGCTTCATTGAAGATGACGACTCCACGCCACCCCCGGAAGCAGCCGACCAGACGCTCCTGCGGGAGAAGTTGGAGGAACTCTTGGATACCCTCTCGCCCCGGGAGGCGCGCATCCTGCGCCTGCGCTTCGGGCTGCAGGACGGCCACTACTACACCCTGGAAGAGGTGGGCAAGAAGTTCGGCCTGACGCGGGAGCGCATCCGCCAGATAGAGGCCCAGGCGCTGAACCGCCTGCGCCACCCACGCCGGAGCCGGCAACTCAAGGACTTCCTGTCCTGAGGCCTGCCTTCGAGGCAGCCTTCCCATCGGGCAAGATGGGACTGAGACTTGGGAAGGGGCGACCGTGCGTCGCCCCTTGCGCGTCCAATAGGCAGTTCACGAACCGCCACTCAGAGCCCCAACTTGCGCTCCAGGCGGGCCAGGCGGTGCTGGAACTCCGCTTCTGCCCGGCGGCGAGCCGCCCCGTGCAACCAGGTCCTCGCCCGTTCCAGGCCCTTCTGGCAGAAGCGGTGGGCCGCCTGCAGGTCTCCGTGGTGCCATTCTTCCCACTTGGCCAGTTCCTCCAGGGCGAGGAGCCCAACGCGGGGGTGGTCGGCCAGGGCGGCCCACAGAGGGACGGCCTCCTGGCGTCGCCCCTGCCGTTTCAGCAGGACCGCCAGGCGGAACATGGCCCGCCAGCGGTGCTCCAGGTCCAGGGGGCCAGCCAGCGCCTGCCGGTACAGCGCCTCCGCCTCCTCCCACCGCCCTTGCTCTTCCAGCCAGAGCGCCAGGCTGTAACAATCGGCGGAAGAGCGTGCCGGGTCCAGGGGGAGGGAGGCCATCTCCCCCAGCACGGAGGCCAGGGTCACCAGCGAGAGGATATCCTGGGCGTTGTGGTAGAGCACCCTCGTCATCTCCCGCGCGTCCCGGGTCTGGACGTAGCGGAAGTAGAGAGAAGGGACCATCCAGCCTGGGACGTCCTCTGAGGTCCTCCGCACGCCGAGGATGTGCCACTCCAGGGAGGCCAGGCTGCACGACTCCAGACGGGACCTCCAGAGCCGGCGCGAGGGCGGGAGGAGGTCCAGGTGAGGCGTCGCGGTCCAGAGAGGTGGCAGGCGGGCCGCAATCCAGCGGGTCTGGAGGAGGGGCACGTCAAAATGTCGCCCATTGAAGGTCACCAGCGTCGGCGGGTCCGGGAATTGCTCCGCCAGGTGGCACAGGAGAGGGAGTTCCTCGTGGTAGTCCCGCATGAAGAACTGCAGGAGGCGGAACTGATCCCCTTCAAAGAAGCCCACCCCCACCAGGAAGGCGTAAGTCCCCGTCCCGCCGGCCAGGCCTGTGGTCTCCGTGTCCACGTAGAGGGCGCGGCGCAGGTCCAGAGGGCCCGGGAGGCAGCCGCCCAAGAGGGCTTCCAGGCACGAGGACTCCACCTCCAGCACCTGACCCAGGCGGGCCTGACCGTGCTGGTGGTCCAGGGGGTAGCGCTCCTCGTGGAGGAAGAAACTCCCCAGGGGTGTGGAGACCACCTCGCCCGAGACCAGGTGGTGGATGTCCAGGCGTGCCTGTTCAGAAGGGGCAGGGTGCACGAGCCCTGCTGGGCCCTTGCGGAGGCCCAGCCGTTCCAACCGCTCCCAGAGGTCGTCCATGCCTGCATTGTACGTGGGCAGGGGCGGCTTGTCAACCGGGGTGAGGGCGTGAGCAGGGCTGTCTCGTTTTTACAAAAGGGAGGGCCATACCCGCTCTTCTCGGCGCAGAGGGCACGCCTCCTGGCGTGCCCTACGGTCTTGCGGCGGGGGGCCCCCTCCCTCTGGCCCTATCCCCGCACTGCGGGGGTCAACCATGAGGAAAACACCAGCCGGGGCCCTTTCTTTTTGCGCATCTGGCAGGGAAGGTGTATAATTTTGTTGAGAGTAAAGGTGGGGCATCCCCTGCGCGATCCGGCAGGCGCAGGCCTTTTGCCGCAGCATCCGTGGAAGCGCTGTCCAGGTTTCCCAGTGGGATGCCTCCCTTTTGCCGTGGAGGTGCCCTATGCCGACCTACCAGTACGAGTGCGAGGAATGTGGCCTGGTCTTTGAGCGGAGGCAGCACTTCAACGATGCGCCCCTCAAGCGGTGTCCGGAGTGCCAGGGGCCTGTCCACCGCGTCTTCCAGCCGGTGGGCATCATCTTCAAAGGCTCTGGCTTCTACGTGACAGACCACCGGGCGTCCTCGCCGACGGCCACTCCCGGCGAACCGAAGAATGGGAGCGGGGCGCCCAAGAAGGATGCTGCCGACAAGAAGGCCGGAGATGGCGAGGAGTAGCCCGCCAGACCTCGGGACGAGGTCCCGGAGTGCACGAAAAGGCCCCAGGCCGGAAACAGGCTCTGGGGCCTCTGTCTTCCGGAGGCAGGGACACACAGCCAGGAGCCATCCCCTGCCCCTCGGGAACCCCTCTAGATCTGAAAACGGCCAGACGCCCGCACGATCTTCTGCCGGTAGTTCACCACATAGGCCAGGAGGCGCTCCAGCAACTTCCGCCATTCCTCGCTCTGGAGGATCTGGCGCATGGTCTCCAGGTCCTCCGTCACCGCGCCGGTGAGCATCTGTGGGCCACTCCCCTGGATGGTGTACCAGGCCTCCGTGGGCTGAAGGCCCAACTTCATCTGGCCGGGCAGGAACTCCTTGACCACGAATTCAAAGTAGGCTGCCTCCTGGCCAGGCTTGATATCCCAACTCATAAGCAACTTGATCATGCCAAGCCTCCTCGGACCACCGCCCATCGGCCCCTGTGCCCAATCTAGGATACCTCATCCGGGCCAATTTGGCAAGCGGCCCGTCCCAGCGCTGCAGGGCCAGGGCACGCCTCCCGGCTGCCCTCTGCGCCGGGGCAAGCGCCGGAAGGCCTCTAACCGGCGGCGATAGCGCCTACCGCCCCGCGAAGCCGGTCCACACAAGGCATGGGCATAGGGGTACGGCGCCGCTGCGCCCTTCAGGCCCTCGTATCTGGAGAAGCGCCTTCAGCCTCCCTCGCCGAGGGGCCAGCATGAGGAAGGAACTGCGACGGAAAAGGAAGGGCAGGGCGGGACGTTCGCCTCGCCCTGCCCTGTTCCTGAGGGGAATCCCTCCGATGCCTCGGAGGCGACAGAAACAGCGCTCCGCTCAGCCGAGGGGCCTCAGCACGTCCAGGACCTCGGCCAGGTCCGGCAACTGGCGGATGGGGTAGACCTTGGCGAAGCGGACCACGCCTTCCTTATCCACAACGAAGACCGCCCGCTCGCTGAACCCCTCCTTGCGCAGGATGCCGTATTTGGCGGCGACCTCCCCGTGGGGGTGGAAGTCCGAGAGCAAGGGGAGTTTGGAGAGGCCCAGGGCCTTGGCCCAGGCCGCCTTGCTGGGGACCGGGTCCACGTTCACCCCCAGGGCTACCGCCCCCAGTTTCTCCAGTTCCTCCTGGTGCAGTTCCAGGTCCAGCATCTGGGCCCCACAGACGGAGGTCCAGGCCAGGGGGTGGAAGGACAGGACGACGTGCTTCTTCCCCCTGAAGTCGCTCAGCGAGACCTTGCTGCCATCAGCCGCCGGCAGGGTGAAGTCCGGGGCTTTCTCTCCCACGTTCACAGCCATGACACTCCTCCTCTTATTTGACCACAGAGAATTTTGACAATACGGTCTTCTGAACACCCCTCCCCCAGCCCCCTCCCCGCACGCGGGGAGGGGGCCCAGGGGGTGGGGTTGGAAGGCGCACGGCCGTGCGC
>JBMFPD010000241.1:0-4971 GCA_049969295.1 Anaerolineae bacterium
CGAGCCCGACGAGGCCCCCCAGGCCTGCCAGGACCAGGGACTCCCCCAGGATGAGGCGCAGCACACGCGAGCGCCGCCACCCCAGGGAGCGCAGGAGGCCGATCTCCCGCGTCCGTTCAAAGACGGACATGAAGAGGGTGTTGGTCATCCCCACGCCGCCGATGAGGATGGCGAGGAAGGCGATGCCCCAGGCAAAGGCCTCCATGGTCTGGACCATCATCTGGCGGTCGGCGAACTCCGTGGTCCTGGTGAGGGCGAGGTCCCGGAACTGGCGCTCCACCCGCGCCCGCAGGCGTGCTTCGTCTTCGGGGTGGCGCAGCCGCACGTACAGGAGGCTCAGGGAACGGGGCCAGTGAAGGAGGCTCTGGGCCTCCCGCAGGGGGATGACCGCGCCCGCCTCCTCAAAGGCATCTCCCGTCTCGTAGATGCCCACCACGCGGAAGGCCGCGCTGCCCAGGCGGAGGGTGTCCCCCACCTCCTTATCCAGGGCATCCGCCGCGCCGCGGCCCAGGAGGATGGGTTTGCCGTGCCCGTGGCGCGCCTCGCGGAGGCTCTGGCCCTCCACCACCTGGAAATGCTCCATGGCGAACCCCTCCGGGTCGTAGCCGAAGAGGAAGAAGTAGGGGGCTTTCTCGGCCTGGACGTTGCCCATGACCATGCCGTCCACGGCTGCCACTTCGGGCCAGGTGCGCAGCTGGTCTGCCACGCTCTCGTCCACCCCACCCAGGGTGATGTCCACCGCGCCCTTTTTGGTGAGGACGAGGTCGGCCTTGCTGCCCCTGGCGACGGCCCCGTAGCCAGCGCGCATGCTCTCGGCCATGGCCCCCAGGGCCACGATGGCCGCCATGCCGATGGCGATGCCGACGATGGTGAGAATCGTGCGGCCCTTGCGGCGGAAGAGGTTCTTGAAGACCATGTTGCCTCCGGCGCATAAATCCACCACAGAGGACCCAGAGAACACGGAGAAAAGTTCCTGCATTTTCCTCCTGCTCTCTGTGACCTCTGTGGTCTCTGCGGTTTTGTCCAGCCCCTGGGCAAGGGTGGGCAGGGCGCGCGGATGCCCACGGGCCTCCTCCAGGCTGAGATGGGCCTCACGAAGGGGAGGGGGTCCGTCTCGCGGTGGGCGTATGGCTCTCCAGCGCCCGGGCGAAGAGTTCGCGGTCCTCCTCCCGGATGACCTCCAGCGCCTTCTCACCCAGGAGGGCTAGGATGCGCGGCAGGTAAAGGTCGGTCCGCAGGTGGTGCTCAACGATAAAGACGAGGAGCGGGCTGCTGGTCCACGAGGCGCGCGCCTCAGGAGCCCCCAGGTCCTCGGCGATCAGAGCCTCCTCCCCGTCCACGACCAGGATGAGCCCCAGCATCTCCGCGCCGGAGAGACCGGCGCTCTGGAGAGGCGTGCAGACGGTTTCGGCGCCGGGGAGGTCCAGGCCCTGGGACGAGTAGAGCACCACCCTCACCCCCCGGGACACGGCTTCGGCCAGGTCTGCCTGCAGTTCCTCGCAGGTCCCAGGCACGAGGGCCAGGTACACCCGCTCCCGGGCCCGGGCCAGCATCTCCCGGGCTCTGGCGAGGATGGTCTCGTGGCCCTTCAGGTTCCAGACGTACTCGTAAAGTTCCGCCGCGGTGGCCAGTGCAGCCAGGTCCTCCTTCAGCGAGGTGATGAGTTCCTCGTGCTCGCGGCGCAGTTTCTCCAGGAACTCCGTGGCCGGCACCGGCGCGTAGCGGATGCCATCGGCGATGCGAAGGGTCATGGCCGCGCCGCGCGCCGTCAGTTTGCCCAGCACCTCGTAGATCATGGAGCGGGGGACCCCCGAGAGTTTGGACAGTTCGTAGCCAGTCACCGGGCTCTTGCGGAGGAGGGCCACGTAGGCCTTGGCCTCGTACTCCGAGAACCCAAGTTTGACCAACCTGTCCACAGGGTCTTCGGCCATTCTTTCTCGTCCGAGACCTGCTCCTCTTTTTTTCCCGTGCCTGGCTTACCCCTCCCCGGCATGGTTGAGGCCCAGGGTCCAGGCCTCGGCTGCACCGGGGCTCGCTGCCACGCTCTCCTGATAGAGGCGATAGGCATCGCCCACCGTCTCAATCTGCCAGGCCAACTCCAGAGGAATGGCGATCCCCTGCTCCTCCAGGTGGAGGAGCATCTCCACCATGCGGATGGAATCCACCATGAGGTCGTAGAAACTGGCGTCCTCCGTGAGGTCTTCCTTGTTCAGTTGGAGTTCCCGGGCCATGAGGTCCCGGAACTCTTCAAAGGACAGAGGGTGCTCACGTTTCGGTGCCATCCCTCTCCCTCCTTGGTCCGCGGCCCCCGGACCAGGCTCTCTGGTGCTGACCCGTTAGGCGTTATCCCTCTAATGCCTAAGGAAAGTGTACCCCCTTCCGCGGGGATTGTCAAAAAGACGGCCGGCAGTTGCAGTTGCATCTCGTGTTGCCCGTCTGTGAGGCAGACCGTAGGGCACGCCTCCTGGCGTGCCCTCTGCGCCGGGAAGAGCGGTTACGCCTCCCTGATTTGTAAAGACGAGACAGCCCTGGCAACGGGCCTGAGCCGCATTCGCCTTTTTCGGGCACATTGTGCTATACTTCTGTCATACCCGCAGCAAGGAGGTCAAGAAGATGAACGGCTACGCTGGCAGAATCCTGCATGTGGACCTGTCAAGAGAGCACCTCTGGGTGGAGGAGCCAGACGAGCGCTTCTACCGCACCTATGTCGGTGGGAGCGCGCTGGGGGCCTACTACGCCCTGCGGGAAATCCCCCAAGGGGCAGACCCCCTCGGCCCCGAGAACGTCCTCGTCCTGGCCCTGGGGCCGGCCACGGGCCTCCCCATCCACGGCCAGAGCCGGGTCTGCGCCACGGCCCGCTCGCCCCTCACTGGCGCCATCGGCGACTCCCAGGCCGGCGGCTTCTGGCCGGCCGAGGCCAAGGCGGCAGGGTTTGACGCCATCGTCCTCAGGGGGCGTGCCCCAAGGCCGGTCTACCTCTGGGTGCACGATGGCCAGGCGGAACTGCGGGACGCCTCTCACCTCTGGGGGAAGTTGACGGGCGAGGTGGAAATCCTCCTGAAGCAGGAACTGGGCGACCCGAAGGTGGAGGTCCTCCAGGCAGGCCCGGCTGGGGAGAAGGGGGTGCGCTTCGCCGCGCTCATCAACATGGCCTGTCGGGCCAACGGCCGCACAGGGATGGGGGCAGTGATGGCCTCCAAGCACCTGAAGGCGGTGGTCGTGCGGGGGCACACGCGGCCCCAGGCGGCCGACCCCGAGGCGCTGAAGGCCCTGATCCGTTGGGGCTCGGAGCACATAGAGGAGCGGCTGGGCAGCCTGGCCAAGTACGGCACGGCCGGCATCATCCAGAGCCAGCAGGCTGCCGGCGGCTTCCCCACCCGGAACTTCCAGAGCGGCGTCTTTGAGGAGTGGGAGAACCTGGACGGCCGGACCCTCTACCGCACCTACCTCAAGGAGCGGGATACCTGCTACGCCTGCGGCGTGCGCTGCAAGCGGGTGGTGGAGATCAGGGAGGGGCCGTTCCAGTGCGACCCCCTCTATGGGGGGCCGGAGTACGAGTCCATCTCCACCCTGGGCTCCTACTGCGGCGTGGGCGACCTGGCCGCGGTGTGCAAGGCCAACGAACTGTGCAACGCCTACGGCCTGGACACCATCTCCTGCGGGGCGACCATCGCCTTCGCCATGGAGTGCTACGAGAACGGCCTCCTGACCAGGGAGGACACCGGTGGCTTGGACTTGCGCTTCGGCAACGGGGAGGCGGTGGTGGCCCTGGTGGAGCAGATCGGCCGGCGGGAGGGGCTGGGCGACCTCCTGGCCGAGGGCTCGGCCCGCGCCGCGCAGAGGATTGGCAAGGGGGCGGAGCGGTTCCTCATCACGGTGAAGCACCAGGAGATGCCGGCCCACATGCCGCGGGTGAAGCGGTCGCTGGGCCTCATCTACACCGTGAACCCCTTCGGGGCGGACCACATGTCCAGCGAGCACGACCCCCTGTACGAGGGGAGCGCGGCCCCCTACCTGATGGAACTGGGCCTCCTGGACCCCCAGCCGCCCCGCAGCCTGAACGCGGAGAAGGTCCGTTTTGCCGTCTATTCTCAGTGGTTCTACAGCGCGCTGGACTCGCTGCCGGTGTGCCAGTTCGTGTGGGGGCCCTCCTGGCAGTTGATGGGGCCGGGGCACCTGGTGCAGTTGGTGCAGGCGGCCACGGGGTGGAACTACAGCCTCTTTGAACTGGTGAAGTTGGGGCAGCGGCGGCTGAACCTCCTGCGGGCCTTCAACGCCCGGGAAGGGATAGACGCCCGGGCGGATGTCCCGCCGGAGCGCCTCTTTGAGCCGCTGAAGGGGGGGCCCAGCGACGGCTGGGCTATGGACCGGGAGGAACTGGCGGCGGCGATCCGCACGTACTACGCCATGAACAATTGGACGCCGGAGGGGACGCCCACCCGGGCGGTGCTGGAGGAGTTGGGCATCGCCTGGGTGGCCGACGCACTAGGCCTGTAGAGGGACGAGGCGTGCTGGGGTCGGCCCCCGGCACGCCTCCAGGCACCTGCAAGGGGGAGGAGCCTATGTCTCCAAAGGAGATCGTCGTCTACACCCAGTCGGGCTGAATGTTCTGCTCCCGGGTGAAAGAGTTTCTTTCACAGAAAGGCGTGCCTTTTACGGAGAGGGACATCGTCCAAGACCCGCAGGCCCTGGCGGACCTGGAGGCGCTGGGCGTCATGACCACCCCTGTCACCGTGGTTGGAGGGGAAGTGGTCGTGGGCTTTGACCGAGCGCGGCTGGAGCAGTTGCTAGAGGGATAGGAAAGCCCTCTGGCCTGGGGGTCCTGAGGGGCCTTTGCACGCAGGGTCTCCGCCCTCCGTACCCCCGCTGCCTTCGGCAGCACCCCCTTCCCTCCTCGCACCGGGGAGGGAAGGGGGTGGGGGGATGGGAGAGGTCGGTCTTCTCGCGTCCCCGACTCACCAACACAAGATG
>JBMFPD010000242.1:0-4904 GCA_049969295.1 Anaerolineae bacterium
GGTGCAGGGCAAAGCGGGGACCCAGGGCCAGAGCCCCTGAGCCAGGGGCGTCCGCGGAAGGGGGAGGGACGATGTACCACCTGGTGATGGTCATCCTGGATGACCTGCACGTCCTGCCGGGCCTCCTGCAGGCCTGGCGGGAGGCAGGGGTGCCCGGCGTCACCATCCTGCAGAGCGCCGGGGGCTACCGCACTGAGACCTGGTTGGCCCGCATGGGACTGGGGGCCATCAGCCGCCTCTTTGAGGCCGAGGAGGTGCGACGGCGCACCGTCCTCACTCTCGTGGACGATGAGGAAGTCCTCGCCCGGGCCATCGCCGAGGCCGAGCGGGTCGTGGGCGGCTTCGATCGCCCCCACAGCGGGCTCCTGATGGTCCTGCCGGTCACCCAGGCCCTGGGCCTCAAGAAGAAACCCAGAGAGGCCAGGTCCCTCCTGGAGCCAGCCCTCCGGCCGGAGTGGGCCGTGCGCCGCGATACCCCTGTGGAGGAAGTGGCCGCCATCCTCAACCTGGAACCAACCATCGTCCCCGCTGACCTCCCCCTGGACCAGGTGGCCCTGGCCATGCTGGAGCGGCCTCACGTGCAGGTGGTCTGCGTCGTTTCGGAGGATGGCCGTCTGGTGGGGTTGCTCTCCCTCCAGGACCTGGCCGACGACCTCTTCTTCCACATCCTGCCGGAGGAGTTCCTGAGCGAGGTGAGGGACCTGGAGCAGGTGATGGAATTCGCGGACCGAAGCCGCGTGCGGACCGCCGCCGACGCCATGAAGGAGCCCGTCTGGGTGCGCCAGGGCGAGACGGTGAAGGACGCGTTTAAACGCATGCACGAGCACAACCTGACCGGCCTCCCCATCGTGGACGACCAGTACCACGTGGTGGGCTACATCAACCTGCTGGAACTCCTGGTCTCCTGCCTGGAGTGCAGGACAGGCCCTGCCCCGGAGCGCCCGGAGGGTCAGCCATGAGCCAGACCTGGGTGGCTGCGGGCATCTTCCTCCTCACCTACGCCCTCATCATCACCGAGCGGGTGCACCGCACCGTGGCTGCCCTCCTGGGGGGCCTGGCCATGATCCTCCTCGGCATCCTCCCCCAGGACCAGGCCTTCCACGCCGTGGACTGGAACGTCATCTTCCTCCTGGCGGGGATGATGGCCATCGCCAGCGTCCTGCGGGAGACAGGGCTCTTCCAGTGGATCGCCCTCCAGGCAGTGCGGCTCGGGCGGGGCGATCCCTTCCGCACCTTGGTCGTCCTCTCGCTGGTCACCGCCGTTGCCTCCGCCTTCCTGGACAACGTGACCATCGTGGTCCTGGTGGCACCAGTGACCCTCTTTGCCGCGGCCAGCCTGGGGGTTGCGCCGTTCCCCTTCCTGATCGCCGAGATCCTGGCTTCCAACATCGGGGGCACGGCCACCCTCATCGGTGACCCGCCCAACATCCTCATCGGCAGCGCGGCCGGGATAGACTTCCTGACCTTCGCCGCCCACATGACGCCCGTCACCCTCCTCATCCTGGCGGCCTTCCTGGGACTGGCGTTCCTTTTCTTCGGCAGGGACCTGCGCGGGAAGCGGCCCAGCGCCGCCGACCTGGAGGCCCTGGAGGAGGCTGCCCTCATCAACGACCCCGGCCTCCTGCGCAAGGGCCTGACCGTCCTCGGGGCTGTGCTCCTGGGCTTCCTGGTCCACGGCGCGCTGCACCTGGAGCCGGCCACTGTCGCCATGAGCGGGGCCACGGCCCTTCTCCTGTGGGCCCGCAACGATCCTCACGAGGTGCTGCAGGACATTGAGTGGACCACCCTCTTCTTCTTCATCGGGCTCTTCATCACTGTGGAGGCTGTGGTGAAGGTGGGGATCATCGGGGCCGTGGCCCGAGCGGCCCTTCGGCTCACCGGGGGCAACCTGCCCCTGACCTCCATGCTGCTCCTGTGGCTCTCGGCCCTGGTCTCCGGCGTGGTGGACAACATCCCCTACACGGCGACCATGATCCCCGTGGTGCGGAGCCTGGGGGAGACGATGCCGGTGATGCCCCTCTGGTGGTCGCTGGCGCTGGGGGCCTGCCTGGGGGGCAACGCCACCCTGGTGGGAGCCTCGGCCAACGTGGTGGTGGCCAGCCTGGCCGAGCGGAGCGGCCACCCCATCCGCTTCCGGGAGTTCCTCCGCTACGGCGTGGCGACCACCCTCGTATCGCTCGCTATGGCGAGCCTCTACATCTGGGTGCGTTACCTGCTCTAGGGCAGGCCTCTCCCAGGGGGCATCCCTGCCTCCTTCTGCACGCAGGGGGGCTGCTGCAGCACCCCCCAGGCGAACCGCGGGAGAGACGGCCCACGTCCTACGATATGGAGAACGTTCACAGGAGAAAGGCCAGGACGGTACGGGGGAGCAACCCCTTTGTCGTTCCACCTGGACCAGAGGAGGCGGAAAGATGACAAGAGGGCGTGGGATCCGGGCGCTGGTGGTGGCGTGTATTCTGGCGGCTGCCGGAGGCCTTGCGTGGAGCGCAGGGACCCTGGCGAGCGGCCTGCGGGTCCCCCTGCCCGAGATGGACTTCCAGACGGTGCCGGCGGTGGCCGTGGCCCCGGATGGCTCCATCTACGTGGCCTGGGCCGACAACCGCAACGACCCCTGGGACATCTGGGCGGTGGACATCTTCATGACCCGCCTGGACGCCGATGGCTCCCCCCTCTGGGGCGGCGACCTGCGGGTGGATGGCGACCCAGGCCCAGCCAGCCAGACCGTGCCCCGCCTGGTCGTGGCCTCGGACGGCACCCTCTGCGTCGTGTGGCGGGACCAGCGCAATGGCAACTGGGACATCTACATGCAGCGGGTTTCGCCCGAGGGCCACGTCCTCTGGCCCCAGGACGTGCGGGTGAACAGCGACCTGGGCGCGGCAGATCAGGTGAACGCAGACGTGGCCGCGCTCCCCGATGGTTCCTGCGTTGTGGTATGGAAGGACGAACGCGACAAGGCAGATGACCTCTCGGACATCTACGCCCAGAAGGTCAGGGCAGACGGCACCCGCCTGTGGCCCTCGGACGTCCGGGTGAACGGGGATGCCCACCGCGCCCGCACCCAGGACTGGCCCCGCGTGGCCGCAGACGAAAAGGGCCATATCTACGTCGTCTGGCAGGACGACCACGAAAGCCTCTCCCCCCGGACGGTCTGGGACGTCTATATGCAGCGCCTGGCGCCAGAGGGCTCCCGAGAGTGGGCCGGGGACCTGCAGGTGGCGGATGCCCCTGCCGGCACCCAGTGGACGCCGGATATAGAGGTCACGCCCGACGGCTGGGTCTACGTCGTCTGGTTTGAGACCCCGGGGGAGCGCACGGACCCCGGGGTGCTCATGGCCCAGAAGTTCAACGCCGACGGCTCCCGCCAGTGGGGGAGCGACCAGCAGGTGAGCCCCATGTCCCTGGACTGGCACGCCTTCCCAGCCCTGGCCGTGGATACGGCAGGGGTTGCCACCGTGGTCTGGGTGGACGCGCGGGTGGAGAACGCGTGGGACCTCTACGCCCAGAGGCTCGCGCCCGACGGAGGGGCGATGTGGCCTCAGGACGTGGAGGTGAGCGCGCTGGCCCCCGATGCCTGGCAGGCCGAACCCGCCGTGGCCGCCGCGCCAGACGGGGATGCCCTCGTGGTCTGGAAGGACAACCGCATCCTGCGGGGCTCTACCGACGTCTGGGCCCAGCGGTTCAATCAGAGCGGGGCGCGGGTGTGGACCAGCGACGTGATGGTCAACCGCAACTCCGCCGCGCCGACGACCCTGTGGGCGCGCTATGCGGAGCGCGTGCCGACTGTGGACGGCTACGACGTGGATTGGCTCTCCCGGGGCGAGGGCGTGCTGGACCGCACCGTGGCGGACTGGGTCATGCCTGCCGATGGACGCAAGGGGGCGGCAGCCCGGGCCACGCTCCGCGCCATGTGGCGGCCTGACGCCCTCTACCTGCTCATCGCCGTCGCGGACGAGACCCTCCATTGCCAGGGGCAGGCCCTGGAGGGGAAGGACCGCGTGGAAGTGGCCCTGGACGGGGCCCACGACCGCCTGCCTGGAGGCCCCGACGACCGCCGCTACGTGGTGGCCTGCGACGGGAGCACGGCGGGCGACGTGGCCGCCGTTGCCGTGGCCCGGCAGGATGCAGAGTACGTGGTGGAGATGGCCATCCCAGCCGCCCAGTTGGGCGGGCCACTGGAAACCGACCGCTCCCTGGGTCTGACCTTCGCCCTGTGGGACCTGGAGGCCCAGGGGGAAGCCTGGCACCTGGTCTGGGAGGGGACCGAGACCGAGGGCCGCGCCCACGAGTTCGGGCACCTCGTGCCAGTGGGGTCCACCGTCACCTTCCAGTACCGCTACGACGCCTACATCGGCGTAGAGGACACCTTCATCGCCCGCTACGACTCGCCCCCGGCCAACCACGAGGACGACAACCACCTGGCCCTGAAGGCCCAGGACGAGAAAGCCGCCCTCCTGTGGTTTGACGTCTCGTGGCTTCCTCCGGAGGCGACGGTGGAGACGGCCTCTCTGAAGGCCAAGACGTGGACGGGGAGCGGCACGTTGAACGTGGGGGCCTACCGCGTCCTGCGCGCCTGGGAGCCCAGGGAAGTGACGTGGGTGGAAGCGGCGAGGGGCCGGCCCTGGGCCACGCCGGGCTGCAACCGCGTGGGCACAGACCGGGAGGGGACGCCCTCTGCCGTACAGGCCCTGTCCACGCCGGAGGCGCTCTACTCCTGGGACGTGACCCGGTTCGTGCGCGACTGGGTGCTTCATCCAGAGGCGAACTTCGGCGTGGTCCTCAAATCCTTTGACGGGGGGACGGTGCAGTACCTCTTGAGGGCCTCGGAAACGGGCGGGACCTCGGGCCCGGCCCTGGTGGTCTCGTACCGGTTCCCCTCCCCTGCGCCCACGCCCACTGTGACGCCC
>JBMFPD010000243.1:0-4876 GCA_049969295.1 Anaerolineae bacterium
TGAACAGCGTGCGGTGGTGCATCTCCCGGGCGGAGAGGACGTCTCGCAGGGAAGGCATCAGGGGGAGGTCATCCCGCAGCACCCCGCGCAGGCGCGCCAGACCAGTGCTCTCTAGCACCGTCACCCCCGGTGCCCCCGCCTCCTCCCAGGCCCGCAGGATATCCTGACATTGCCTCAGGTTCTCCAGGACCAGGACCAGAACGTGTGCCATCTCCGGCTCCTTATTCGCAGAAAGTGCGCAATCCTTGCCCTCGTCATGCAGCCCCGGGGTTCTCCTGGGCCCCCTGGCGCTGGCCACCGCGGGGGAAGAGGGCCCGCAGCATGATGGGCGTGAGCAACGTGGTCGCCAGGACCATGATGACCACCGTTGCGAACGTGCCCTCCTGGATGAGGCCGCCGCTCAACCCCACGGAGGCCACGATCAGCCCCACCTCACCCCGGGAGACCATCCCTACTCCCAGCCGCAGGGCCTCCCCGGTGGAGAACCCCCCGAGACGCGCTCCAAGCCCGCACCCGAGCACTTTGGAGACGATGGCCACCACGACGATCAGGAGCGCGAAGGGGATCCCCTCCACGCCCAATGCCCGCGCGTTGGCCTCCAGGCCGATGCTCACGAAGAAGACCGGCACAAGCCACGCATAGGCCACCGTGTGCATGCCCCTCTCCACCTCTTGCCTCAGGGGCGTGCCGGAGAAGGCGATGCCCGCCAGGAACGCCCCCGTGATGGCCGCGACACCGCCCAGCACTTCCGCAGCCCAGGCAAACAGCAGGGTGAGGACAACGGCGAGGGCCATCACCCCCTCGCTGATGGGCAGTTCGTCCACCAGGGCCCCCAGCCAGGGCACGGCCCGCGTCCCGATCCAGACCGCCGCCCCGAGGAAGAGGACCATCTTGGCCAGCACCCAGACGACGGCGACGATGCCTGACCCCCCTCCCACCAGGGCGATGAACAGGGAAAGCAGGAGGATGACCAGCACATCGTCCACCACGGCTGCGCTCAGCAGGGCGATGCCCACCCGGCTCTGCAGCACGCCCAGTTCCATAAGGGTCTGGGCGGAGATGCTGACGCTGGTCGCCGCCAGCACCAACCCGACGAACACGGCCCTCTCCAGGCTGAAGCCAAAGGGCAGAGCCGCCACCATGCCCAGCCCCACTGGCGCCAGGACCCCCAGGAAGCCCGCCAGCACCGCCGGCCGTCCGGCCGCCGTCATCGCCGCGATGTCCACTTCCAGGCCGGCGATGAACATAAGGAAGAGAACTCCCAGGTGAGCCAGGTGGCTGAGCGACTCCCCAAGGTGGGGATCGGAGAACACCGGCCAGTGGAGCATGTCCAGCACCGTGGGGCCCAGGATGAGGCCCGCCAGGAGTTCCCCCAGCACAGCCGGTTGGCCGAGCCTGACGCTCAGGTAGCCGGCCGCCTTGGCCACGGCGATGACGATGCTCAGAGCCAGAAGGAATTGCAGCAGAGGATCCAAGGTCGCCACCTCCTCGCCTGGTCAATGCCTGAATGCCAAAGTTCTCCATCCGCCGGGGGACCTGGCCGCAACGCCCCGGGCGAGGCGCGCCTGCTCAGGCCGTCTCCTTTGCCTGCCGCGATCCCCATTCCCCGGTCTCCGGCGGGGAGGATTGGGGGCGGCCCCCTCAGAGGGACAGAGGGGTGAGACCCGAGAGCCCCTTCTTGCCCACCGCGCCAGGGCCAGGCAGACCTCCTGCCCTCACCGCCCGCATTATACCATAGCGTTGCGTCACGGAGAAAATGGCTTGTAATGCAGCTGAAGGCGCGAATCAAACGAATGGCCTGCGGTCGCGCCGGGCTCATTCGTGTATTCGTTGACGGCTTTCTCCAGGCCGCTGGACCACGTTGCCCTTGGAAGGAGTGGACATCCGTCCGACCTTGCGACAGATCTTCCCGGCGCAGAGGCACGCCAGGAGGCGTGCCCTACGGTCTATAACCGCTCTTCCCGGCCCTCTCGGGTTGGACCTGGCCCAGAGCTGTCCGTGTACCGGATGCGCACCCCGATTTGACAAAAATGGGCTTCTGCGCGATACTTCAAAATGTAAGGCGAAGGTAGTCCAGTTTCGTGAGCAACTCACAAAACGCTCGGGCCTGCTCCATCGCCCGGGCGTTTGTTTGTGTCCGCGGCGAGACCGGTGCTCCTCCGCCTGCAGAAAATCGTAGGAAAGGAGGTAGGACCGTGAAGACCGCGAACGAGCGCACAACGGGCGTGGTGAAGTGGTTTAACCGCACCAAGGGTTACGGCTTCATCTCGCAAGACGGTGGACCGGACGTGTTCGTCCACTACTCGGCGATCCGGGGCGAAGGCTTCCGGAACCTGGAAGAGGGCGACCGGGTTGAATTCTCGGTGCAGTCCGGGCCCAAAGGCCCCCAGGCCACCGACGTCGTCGTCATCGGGCGATAAGCCCCGGCCTCAGGCCACAAGGAAACGTGCCTGGCACTTCGGCGTCAGGCACGTTTTCGCGTCCAGGACCGGTGGTCTCCCTGGCCATGGCCCGGGAGCCTATGGCCAGGACCAGGGCAAGGTGTTGGAGTAGACCCACCCCGCCAGGTGCGCAAAGGCGGCTGGGAGGACAGCCCAGGCGGTCCCAGAGAGGGTCCGCGCGTCTTCCAGGCGGCGCGGGAGGATGTACGCCAGCCACGCCGTCAGCGGCAAAGCCGCCGGCGCGAAGAGGTCCCAATCGCGCCGGCCACCGTAGTCTGGGTTCCACACCAAGGTCAGTGCCAGGTACGAGAGGCCAGCCGCCGCCAGGAAGCGTTCCCCCGGGTCAGCAAGGGCGCGGGGCTGGCGCAGGAGGCTGTAGGCCAGGGCCAGCAAGGCCAGCGTGAAAGGGGCCACCAGGAGTTGCTCGTTCACCACGTCCAACAGGTGGCCGACGGAAAACAGGGTGTAGTGCTCCCAGCGGGTTTCGGTCCGGAAGAGAGGGACCCACCAGCGCCGGTCGCCGCCGCCGGGGAAGTCGGCCCCGAGAAGGGCCTCCAGGCCGTGGCCACCGCTCTCCATGAGGATGAGCACCATCGCACCCACCACAAACGGCGGGAGGACGGCCTCGGCCCAGGCCCGCAGGGAACACCACCCCATGCGCCCTCGCCAGCCCAGGAGCACAAGGACCGCCGGCCACAGCACCAGCGTGGAGGGATGGAAGGCGTTGGTCAGGGCCAGGGACAGGCTCACCGCCCACAACGGAGCACGCCCCTGGAGGTGGCGCAGGCCCAGCCACAGGAAGGCCAGGATGCCGATGGGGATGAGGGTGTAGTTCTCCACATAGCCGAAGAAGAGCTGCATCATCCCCAGAGAGGCGACAAGCCCGACGAAGGCGTTCCGCTCCAGGGGAGATCGGCCCCAGTCCTCCGACGCCCAGAGGAGGAGGTACAGGAAGACAACCCCCGCCGCCACGCTGACGACGTTGTACAGGCGCATCACATCCCAGCCCCACCAGGCGTGGGCCAGGGTCCACAGTTTGGCGTGCAGGAAGACGTCCAGGGGGGCCTGCCAGGTGTAGGTGAGGCGGACCTCCGGATGCGGGATGGCCTGGGTGAGGATATAGGCATCGCCCCAGCGGGTGTGGACCAACCGTCCGAACCAGAAGGGAACGGCCGCAAGCCCGGCCAGAAGCGCACGCCCCCAGGCCCTCGGGAGGCGCGGTCCCCCAAGTCGCTGTATCCGGTCCCAGGCTGCCTCCACTGCTCTGTGCACAGGGGGCCAGATGAGGAGCGCTGCCGCCAGGAGCGCGCCGAAACGGACCAGGAGCGGTAGAGTGCTGAAGGGCCACACTCCCCAGGCCTGATCCTCGGGCAGGGCTCCAGCGACGAGGTGCAGCGCCAGGAACGCCAGGGTCAGGAGCCGGACGCTGGCCAGAAACCTGCCTTGCGCAGAAGACCAGATGCTCACCCGCGTCCCTCAGCGAGGGAAGCAAAAGGAGGGCAAACCCGCAGCCTGCCCTCCTCTGCGAACCTCCGCGCGCCCAGAAGGAACCTCGTCTGAGGGAAGGGCGCAGCCGACAGCCCTAAGCCTCGGCCTCCACCCCGCCTTCCCCTCCGGGCTTCACCTTCTTGAGGAGTTCCTCCTTGGTCTTCTCGGCCGTGGCCTTGCCTTCCTCCACGGCCTCCTTCAGCCGGCTAACCTGCCCTTCCAGGGTCCCCTTGCTCCGTTCCTGCAGTTCGGCTGCCAACTTCTTGGCCTCGGCCGAGAGTTCGTCGGCCCGTTCCTTCAGTTCAATGCTGCGTTCCCGCAGGAGAGCGCGGGTCTCCTCCCCGGGCTGGGGAGCCAGGAGCAGGGCAACCGCTGCCCCCACCAGTCCCCCCAGGATGAAGCCCGCCAGAAAATCTCCGCCCTTGTCGCCCATGGCGCTCCTCCTTTTCTCAATTCTCGTTCGTTCAGTGTGATACGTGCTCGTCAGACGCGGAACTTGGCTGGGCCCCTCCCCGGCGGTGACGTCCATCCCCCTGGCGGCCGGAGAGGGTGCGCAGCACCTGGCGCACCCCGGCCAAGTACCCAGCCACCTCCACCACAGGGTTCACCAGCGTCTCGCTCAGGAGGGTGGTGGTCCCCCGGACCGTGCCCACCGTCTCCCGGGTGGAATCCAGGATGGGCTTCACCTCCTCCTGGAGCAAGCGGATCAGGCTGCGCACCTGGAGGATGAGGAAGATCAGCAAAGCGCCGATGACGATGGACTCCACCGCGAGGATGATGATGGCGATATCCCGGGCTGTTGCTGCCACCTGCATAGGAAGCCCTCCTTTGTCATCATTATAACATAGAGCGGATATCGGGTCAAACCAGGGCTGGGCGCGACTTGGTTGCACCTTTTGTTGGTGGCTGATGACCTTGAGGTCCCATGCCGCGAGGTGAACCTCACC
>JBMFPD010000244.1:0-4868 GCA_049969295.1 Anaerolineae bacterium
CATCATGAAGGTCAGCAGTTCCCGGTAAACCTGGTTGTACAGGCTGTCTATCTCGTCGTCCTCCTTGGGGATGGCCCGCGCCGCCTCCACATCCCTCCGGACGAAGGCGTCCAGGGCGCGGGCCAGCATATCCCGCACCTTGGAGGCCATGTAGGGGATGTCAACGAGGGGCTTGAGGAGCGGCTCCTCGCCGATCAGGATGTTGATGCGCCCGATCCCCTTGGCGTAGTCGCCCATACGCTCCAACTCGGTGATGATCTCCAGGATGGCGGCCAGGATGCGCAGGTCCCTCGCCATGGGCTGCTGGGTGGCGATGAGGGTCAGCACGTCGTTCTCAATGGCGAAACGCTTCTCGTTGATGGCCTGGTCCGCGGCGATGAGGCGTTTGGAACCTTCCATATCCCGCGCTTTCAGCAGGCGCACCGATTCCACCAGCGCCTCGCCGACCATGCTCCCCAGGGCCAGGACATCGTCCTGGAGGCGCTCCAGTTCCTGTTCCAGCGTTTGCCGTGGCATGGCGGCCCTCCTTCCTTTGCCCCTTAGGGGCTTTTCTTATCATAACTTGAGGCGCAAGTCAAATCCGCCGGCCGGCGGCCCTTCTTCCGGCGCAGTCAGGAAAGCGAGGACCTGCTCCCGGATGGCGTCCCGCACCTCCCGGAAGACGGCCAGCCGCTCCTCTTCGGTGCCGGTGGCGGCCGCCGGGTCGGGGAAGCCAATGTGGACGACGCGTCCGCCGCCCAGCCAGAGGGGGCAGTTCTCCGCCGCGTCGCCGCACAAGGTCACCACCAGGTCAAAGGGCGTCCCACGGAAGGCATCCACCGGCTTGGGCCGCTGGGCGGAGATGTCCAGGCCCAGTTCCGCCATGGCCCGCACGGCCAGGGGGTGGACCTGCTCGGCGGGCTTCGTGCCGGCCGAGACCGCCTCCCATTCCTCCGAAAGGAAGTGGTTCACCAGGGCCTCGGCCATCTGGCTGCGGGCAGAGTTGCCGGTGCAGAGGAAGAGGACCCGTTTTCGTCTTTCCGCCATCATCCGAACCTCCCTGTGATGTACGCCTCGGTCCGCTCATCCCTGGGGTTGGTGAAGATCTGCCCCGTCGGGCCGTATTCTACCACAACGCCGGCCCGGTCCTCCCCCATCATGAGGAAGGCGGTGTAGTCGGAGACGCGCGCCGCCTGCTGCATGTTGTGGGTGACGATGACGATGGTGTACTCCTTCGCCAGGTCCCGCATCAGGTCCTCAATCTTGAGGGTGGCGATGGGGTCCAGGGCCGAGGCCGGCTCGTCCATGAGGATGACCTCTGGCCGCACCGCGATGGTCCGGGCGATGCAGAGGCGCTGTTGCTGCCCCCCGGAGAGGGCCAGGGCGCTCTCGTGCAGTTTGTCCTTCACCTCGTCCCACAGGGCGGCCTGCCGCAGGGACCATTCCACCAGTTCGTCCAGGTTCCCCTGGTACCCGTGGATGCGCGCTCCCCACGCCACGTTCTCGTAGATGCTCTTGGGGAACGGGTTGGGCTTCTGGAAGACCATGCCGATGCGCCGGCGCACTTCCACCGGGTCCACCCACGGCTCGTAGATGTTCTGCCCACAGAAGACCACCTCCCCCTCGGTGCGCGCCGTGGGGACCAGTTCGTTCATGCGGTTGAGGGCGCGCAGGAGGGTGCTCTTGCCGCACCCCGAAGGGCCGATGATGGCGGTGATCTTCCGCTCGGGCACCTGGAGGTCTACGTCCTTCAGGGCCAGGAAGTCGCCGTAGTAGACCCGCAGGCGGCGCGCCTCCAGGACGAAAGGCTGGGATGCCAGGGAGAGATCCTGGGGGCGGGTATCCAGGTTCAGCTTCCGGTGCATGTCACCACCTCCTCTGGTAGCGGTTCCGCAGCAGGATGGCCGTGGCGTTCAAGGTCAGGAGCAGGGCCAGGAGCACCAGGATCGCCGCTCCTGCGAGGTGGCGGAACACCTCCTGGGGCCGGGAAGTCCACTGGTAGATCTGGATGGGCAGGGTGGTGAACTTGGAGAAGGGGCCGCTGGGGTCCACCACGATGAAGGTGGACGCGCCCACCACCACCAGCGGGGCCGTCTCGCCCAGGGCACGGGAGATGGCGAGGATGGTCCCCGTCAGGATGCCTGGCAGGGCCTGAGGCAAGACGTGGTGCCAGACGGCCTGCCACTTGGTGGCCCCCAGCGCCAGGGCGGCCTCCCGCAGGGAGTTGGGCACGGCCCGGATGGCCTCCTGCGCGTTGATGATGAGGAGAGGGAGGACCAGGAGCCCCAGGGTGAGTCCCGCCGAGAGGACCGTCCGGCCGTTGGCCGTGGTGGGGTCCGCCAGGCCGAAGAGGGCCCCGCTGGTCAGGGGCTCCAGGGCCCGCACGAAGATGGCCAGCCCTAGCATGCCGTAGATGATGGAAGGGACCCCAGCCAGGTTGTGGATGTTGGTCTGGATGAGGCGGTTGTACCAGGTGTCGGCCGCGTACTCCTCCAGGTAGATGGCTGCGCCCACCCCCAGGGGGAAGGCCACGGCAACCGTGATGAGGATCACCCACAGGGAGCCCAGGATGGCCGTGCGCACGCCAGCCCACTCCGCCCGGCTGGACTGGGGCCGGGTCAGGAACTCCCGTGTGAGCCAGCGGCGGAACTCCAGGGTGGCGCCCGGGAAGCGCCCCGCCACCTCTTTCTGGATGGCGGCGCGGTGCAGGAGCGACTCGGTCAGGGACCAGGTCTCCACCACCTGGGGTTGGACCACCCGCTCCAGCACCAGCGCGTACACCTCCTCCCGGCTCCGCTCGGCGAAGGGGCGCTCCTGCTCCAGGCGGCGCATGACCCCCGCCGAGACGTGGGCCCGGAGGACCTCCACCAACTGCTCTCTGGGGAGGGCCTCCAGGGGCACGCCGTCCACGGCCAGGGTCCGCGGGTCCACCCTGGACTGCACGGCCACGTACCCGAAGGCGGAGTCCACGATGTTGTAGAGGAGCACGCTCAGCACGGTGACCCCGACCACTGTGGCGGTCAGGAAGACCCAGTGCCAGATGCGGGCCACGCGCTTCCGTCGCGGCAGGTTCTGCGCGAAGCCGGGGACGGCGCACTGGAGGCTCTGGAATGTCGGCGTCTCGGGGCTCATTCGTACACCTCCCGGAAGCGCTGCACAATGCGCCGGCTGAGCAGGTTGAGCCCGAGGGTCATGCAGAAGAGGACCAGCCCGATGGCGAAGAGGCTGTTGTAGTCAATGGAGTCGTAGGCGATGTCCCCGCCGCTGATGCGCACGATGTGGCCGGTCATGGTCTCGGCGGCCTTGAAGGGGTTGAAGGTGAAGTTCGGCCCGGCACCCGCGGCGATGGCCACGATCATCGTCTCGCCCACGGCCCGGGACATGGCCAGGATGGCTGCGGCGGCGATGCCCGACAGGGCCGCCGGAACCACCACCTGCACGGCCACCTCCAGTTTGGTGGCCCCCATGGCATAGGCCGCCTCCCGCAGGGCGTTGGGGACGGCGCTCAGCGCGTCCTCGCTCATGGAACTGACGAGGGGCAGGATGAGGATGCCGATGACCAGGCCGGCGGAGGCGGTGTTGTAGATCTCCACCACGTCCCGTCCGAAGAGGGTCCGCAGGAGGGGCGTCACGAAGGTCAGGGCGAAGTAGCCGTAGACCACCGTGGGGATGCCCGCCAGGACTTCCAGCACGGGCTTGAGGATGCGCCGGCTCCGCTCGGAGGCGTACTCGCTCAGGTAGATGGCCACGGCCAGTCCCAGGGGGAGGGCCATCACCATGGCGATGGTGCTGGTCATGAGGGTGGCGTTCACCAGGGGCCAGATGCCGAAGTCCAGGATCTGCGGTTGCCAGTGGGTAGAGGTGAGGAACTCCAGAAGGCTCACCTCCGGGCTCTGGAAGAAGCGCAACGATTCCCGCAGGAGCACCACCACGATGCCCACCGTGGTGAGGATGGAGATGGCTCCTGCCACGAAGAGGAAGGCCTGGATGGTGGCCTCCCCGGGGCGGGGGCGCCGGGCCAGTGCACGCGCTTCTGCGTCCAGGGCCGTGGGATAGGGCTTTTGTGCGTGCATACTCCTTTCCTTCCTGAAGTCGCGGACAGGTGGCGACCGCCCCTCTGGGGGGTCGCCACCTGTACCCGCATCGCAGGCCTGGGGGCTATTTCATGCCCATGGCTTCCAGCCAGGTCTTTCGGGCGGCGTTGAGGGCTTCGGTGCTGGCCGGGAAGTAGCCCACATCGCGGATCTCCTCGTTGACGTGGGTCAGGACAAAGTTCAGGAAGGCGGCAACCTGCGGCTTCTCCTTCATGATCTTGGCCGTGCTGTACATGAAGAGGGGCCGCGCCAGGGGGTAGGTCCCCTTGTCCACCGCCTCCTGCGTTGGCTCCACGCCCTCAATGGCCAGGGCCCGCAGGCGGTCGGCGTTCTCTGCGTAGTAGGCGTAGCCGAAGTACCCGATGGCGTAGGGGCTCCCCAGCACACCCTGCACCAGGACGTTGTCGTCCTCGCTCAACTGCAGGTTGGTCGCCTTCAGGGCCCGCTCTTTGTCCTTGTTGAAGACCTCCTCCACGAAGTAGTCAAAGGTGCCGCTGTCGGTGCCAGGGGTGAAGCGGAGGATCTCCTTGTCCGGCCAGTTGGGGTTCACATCGGACCACTTTACCGCGTCGGAGAAGATCTTCGCCAACTCCTCTTTGGTGGCGCTGGTGATGAAGGTGTTCTCCCTGCTCACGACGATGGCCAGGGCGTCCGTCCCGATGCGGAACTCCAGGGGCTCCCGCCCGATGCTGCGGCAGGCCTCCCGCTCCGAGTCCTTGATGGGCCGGCTGGCGTTGGAGATATCCGTCTCCCCCGCTTTGCAGAAGCGCTCAAACCCGGCCCCGGACCCGATGG
>JBMFPD010000245.1:0-4839 GCA_049969295.1 Anaerolineae bacterium
TACCTGGCGGTGGGCCCTGGCGGCCGGTACATAGATGCCACAGTGGGGGCAGGAGGCCACGCGGCGGCCATCCTAGAGGCTTCGGCCCCTGGAGGGCGGCTCCTGGGCCTGGATGCCGACCCCGAGGCCGTCTCCCTCTCCCGCCAGCGCCTCTCCCCGTGGGGGGATCGGTGCATCCTGGCGGTGGCCAACTTCCGCCATCTGGCCCGGGTCGCAGCAGAGCAAGGCTTCGGAGAGGTGGACGGGGTGCTTCTGGACCTGGGAGTCTCATCCCTGCAACTGGCCAGCCCCAAGAGGGGGTTCTCGTTCCAATCCGAGGGGCCCCTGGACATGCGGTTTGACCCCCGCCAGGGCCCCTCGGCGGCGGACCTGGTGAACCGGCTCCCAGAGGAGGAACTGGCAGACCTCCTCTGGCGGTATGGGGAGGAGCGGGCTTCCCGCCGCATCGCCCGGGCCATCGTGGAACGCCGGCCCATCACTTGCACCAGGGAACTGGCGGAACTGGTAGCTGAGGTGGTGCCCCGGACGGGCAAGATCCACCCGGCGACCCGCACCTTTCAGGCCCTGCGCATCGCCGTCAACGATGAACTCGCGGCCCTGACCGAAGCGCTGCCCCAGGCGGTCCAGATCCTCAGGCCCGGGGGACGGCTGGTGGTCATCTCGTTCCACTCGCTGGAAGACCGCCTGGTGAAGCGGTTCTTCCTGCGGGAGGCCAGGGACTGCATCTGCCCACCGGAACTGCCGGTGTGCCAGTGCGGCCACAGGGCCACCCTGCGGGTGCTCACGCCCAAGCCGGTGCGGCCACGGCCCGAGGAGGTGCGGGTCAACCCTCGCAGCCGGAGCGCGAGGCTCCGGGCTGCCGAACGGCTGCCGTCCGGGGCCTGAGAGCCGTCTCTGGAGGAGAAGCGAACGTGGCAGAGAGAGCGCTCCTACGCCGTGGAGCAGGGGCAAGAGAGCGGGCTGGCGCGTGGCTCCGGGAGAGGGGAGGGCTCTCCCTTTCCACCGCGTTGATGGCCATCGCCCTCGCGACGGCCGTGGGCTCGTTTTACATCTATCTGGTGGGCTACGAGGCGCGCCTTCACCTCCAGGTCCGGGCCGCCCAAGAAGAGGCCCAGGCCCTGATGTCGGAGATCACGGACCTGCGCCGGGAACTGGCGGAGACTGAGTCCTACATGTACGTGAAGCCGCTCCTGGCGCGCCAGGGGATGCGAGACCTGGCCCCGGAGGATTGCCGCTACTTCCTGATGCTCCCAGAACAGGGAGAAGGAGGAAGGGCCGCTCCAGAGGCACCGGCCACAGGGAGAGCAGGAGGCCCATAGGGGCCCTCGGAGAGTGAGAGGACGGGCATGGACCTGCCAGTACAGGACGTGGAGGGGCTGGAGTCCCTCGCCCACACCCCGCCCAGGCGGGAAGACCAGGGCGAGCGGCTGGACCGCGCCCAGATGGTCCGCCGGCTGTGGAGCGTGGTGGCCTTCCTGGTGGTCCTCAGCCTGGGGACAGCGGTACAGTTGGTGCGGTGGCAGGCCCTCTCCCCCAGGCCGACCCTGCAGGAGGGGGTCGCAGCCAAGGCCGCACCCCTGCGGGGGACGATCCTGGACCGGGACGGCTATCCCCTGGCGATGGACGTCATCCTGTGGCAGGTGGCAGCCTGCCCACGCGAGGTCCCGGCCTCTCAGGAGGAGGAGACAGCCCGTATCCTCTCCGAATTGACCGGCGTTCCCCAGGACAGGGTCCTGGCCAAACTGCAGGACAAAGAAGAGCAGTGGGTGTACCTGGCCTATGGGCAGAGCCATGCGGTCCGCCAGGCCATCGTGGAGTGGAAGAAGAAGCGCAAACTGACCGGCATCTACCTGGAGGCCCAGCCGCAGCGCGTCTACCCCGAGGGGGCATCTACAGCGCACGTGGTGGGGTTCGTCTCGGCAGGCGCGCGGCGGGAGGCCTTCTACGGCGTGGAGGGGTACTACGACGACCTGCTGAGGGGGAAGGACCCCCGGCTCGCCTCGCCAGGAGAAGTGAAGCCGCTGGACCTGCCCCCCGCGGCCCGGCCTTTCGTGCCTTCGGGGGCCCCCTGCGACCTCATCCTGACGCTGGACCGGGACATCCAGGCCATCGCCATTGAGGAACTGCAGATCGGCATAGAGGCTGCAGGGGCGGAAGGGGGCACCGTGGTGGTGATGGACCCGCGGACAGGGGAGGTACTGGCCAACTTCTCCTGGCCGACCTTTGATCCAGCAAACTATGCCTTGTACGCGGGGAGCACCCACTACGAGACGCTGCTCCTTGATCCGGCGGTCGCCCAGCCCTACGAGCCTGGCTCGGTGGTCAAGGTCCTGACCATGGCCGCAGGGTTGGATAGCGGGGTGATCTCCCCGGAGACGTCCTACTTTGACAATGGATGTACGGAGTATGGCGGGCGGACCATCTGCAACTCGGGCAACCGGGCAGCCGGCTGGGTGGACATGTACCAGGTGCTCCCCCAATCGTTGAACCTGGGGGCCGCCTTCATCAGCGACCGGCTGGGCCCTGACCGGTTCTACGCCTACCTGGCGCGGTTCGGACTGGGTACGTTCACGGAGGTGGACCTGGAAGGGGAGCACCCTGGGGAAGTCCGGCGGCCCGGCGACCCCCAGTGGAGCAAGGTGGACCTGGCGACCAACTCCTACGGGCAGGGGATTGGGGTGACGCCGATCCAGTTGGCCGCGGCTGTCTCCGCCGTGGCCAACAGGGGCCTCCTGATGCGGCCCCATGTGGTCTCCAAAATCGTCCTCCCGAAAGGAATCGTGGAGATCGCCCCGGTGCCCGTGCGCCAGGTCATCCGGCCGGAGACAGCAGAGGTCCTGAAGGACATGATGGTGCGCTCGGTGGAGGAAGGGACCATCCATGCGAAGGTGCCAGGGTACACCGTGGGCGGCAAGAGCGGCACGGCCGAGATCCCCACACGGGAAGGGTACAAGGGCGGCGTGGTCGCCTCGTTCGTGGGGTTCGGCCCGGCCCAGGACCCGCAGTTCGTCGTCCTGGTGAAGGTGGTCCGGCCCGTTGGGCCAGAGGCATGGGGCATGTACGTGGCAGCGCCCATCTTCCAGCGCATCATGGAGAGGCTCTTCGTCCACGCCGGCATCCCGCCGGACGACGTGCGCCAGAACCTGGAATCGGAGTACAGGAGTTGGTTGGAGAGGGGTTCAGCACCTCGTGGAGGAGGGGGGTAGGACGATGCTGAGCCTGCACGACCTTCTGGAAGGCACCGTAGGCTCCCGGCCTGCACTGGAGGCCTGGCCGGACATGGCCCTTTCGGGGGTGTGGGTGGATTCGCGCCTGGTGAAGCCCGGAGGCGTCTTCGTGGCCCTGCGAGGGGAGCAGCAAGACGGGCACGATTTCGTGGAGGACGCCTTCGCCCGGGGGGCGCGGGCAGCCCTTGTGGCGCGCTGGCCGGACCTGGAGCAGCCTTTCCTGCGGGTGGAGGCCGGCGCGCCGCTCCCCATGCCCACGGCGGAGGAGCGGGACTGGCCTCTCTGCATCAAGGTCGCGGACACCCTGCGGGCGCTCCAGGACCTGGCGGCCTACTGGCGGGCCCGCTTCCAGCCGCGGGTGGTGGGGGTCACCGGCAGCATCGGCAAGACGACAACCAAGGAACTCACCTACTCCGTCCTGCGGCGCCGCTACCGCACCCTCAAGAGCGAGGGGAACTACAACAACGAGATCGGCCTGCCGCTGACCCTGCTCCAGTTGGAACCGCACCACGAACGGGTGGTCCTGGAGATGGGGATGTACCAACTGGGCGAGATCGCACGCCTGGCGGAGATCTCCCGGCCCGTCATTGGCGTGATCACCAACGTGGGCCCGGTCCACCTGGAGCGCCTGGGGACGCTGGAGCGGATCGCCCAGGCCAAGGCAGAACTGGTGGAGGCCCTGCCCCCGGACGGAGTGGCCGTCCTCAACTACGACGACCCTCTGGTGCGGGCCATGGCCGACCGCACCCGGGCGCGCGTCTTCTCCTACGGGCTGACGCCGGAGGCCGACCTCTGGGCGGACCAGATCGCCAGTTTCGGCCTGGAGGGCATCCGCTTCCGCTTCCACTACCGGGGCGAGCGCATCCACGTGAAGGTCCCCTTGCTGGGGCGCCACAGCGTGCACACGGCCCTGCGCGCCGCTGCGGTGGGCCTGATAGAGGGTCTCACCTGGGAGGAGATCGTGAGCGGGCTGCAGGATGTCTCGGCCCAGTTGCGGTTGGTCTCGGTCCCGGGACCCAACGGGTCCCGCATCCTGGACGATACCTACAACTCCAGCCCGCCCTCGTGCCTCGCGGCCCTCAACCTGCTGGAGGAACTGGACGGACGCCGCATCGCCGTGCTGGGGGACATGCTGGAACTGGGGGAATACGAAAAGGAAGGCCACTGCAAGGTGGGCCGGCGTGCGGCGGATGTGGTGGACAAACTGATCACCGTGGGCCCGCGCGGGCGCATCATCGGCGAGGAGGCCCTGCGGTCGGGGATGGCCCCTGAGGATGTCTTCATCCTGGAGACCAACGAGGAGGCCATCCAGGTCCTGCGGGAGATGGTGCAGCCCGGGGACATCATCCTCGTCAAGGGCTCACGGGGCATGCGCATGGAACAGATCGTCGCGGCGTTGGGAGAAGCCTGATGGCCTATTCGCTTGCGATTGGAACCCTTTCCTTTTTCCTGGCCGTCATCTGGGGACGGCCCCTCATCGCCTTCCTGAAGCGGCACGGGATCGGCAAACGCATCCGCATCAATGGCCCGGCCTCTCACCAGTGGAAGACGGGCACGCCCACCATGGGCGGGCTGATGATCCTCATCCCTGTGCTGGTCATCACGGCGGTCC
>JBMFPD010000246.1:0-4795 GCA_049969295.1 Anaerolineae bacterium
ACCGGCAGGGCCCCCGGCGGCAGGGCTACGTACACCGCCTCCGAGATGAGCCGGCCCCCCGTCCAGACCAGTTCGGCCCACGCCTCCAGGACCGCCCCCAGGGGCACTCCCTGGCCCACCTGGACCTGGAAGGCCAGCACCCGCTCCTCCCTGGGGGCCAGGTCCCCCAGGGGCACGGCGCTCCCCTCCTCCGTCACCTCAAAGGCCGTGCCCGCCGGCTCCACCCCGAGCAGGACGAGGACCGCCGGCAGGTGCAGGACCAGACGGGCCTCCAGGGCCACCCCTTCGCCCGCGTTCCCCACCGTGGCCCGGTAGCGGAAGGTCCCGCCGGGCAGGACCCCTGCCGCGTCCGCCTCCAGGCGGAGGTGGGGTGCAGGGCCCCCCGGCACTGGCGGAGCCGGCGTGGGCTGGGGCGGCGCGGGCGTGGGCGGGCGTACCGGCGTCGCCGTGGGCACCGTCTGGAAGGCCGGGTCCTGGCCCGGCTGGGCCCAGGCTCCCTGGGCAGAGGCCAGGAGGCCCAGGGCCAGGAGGCCCAGGGCCATCCACGCCAACGCGCTCCGTCTTCTGTGCGTGTGCATCCTTCTCCTCCATCAACTCACAGCATTTGAGGGCGGTCCTCCTCGGACCAGCGCCGGTCCCCTTCCGGCCGGGAAGCGTTGCGTCGGAAGAGGCCGCGGAAGGCAAGGCCCACCGCTCCGCACACCAGGCCCCACCCCAGGGCCAACGCCCGCACCGCCACGAAGGGAAGGACCAGCGGCGCAAGGCTGGGGTCCCGCACCCGCACGAAGCGGAGGAAGGGGACGGCGGAGGCGACGAGGGCCAGCGCCGCGCCCCCAGCCAGGGCCAGGCTCCACGGCCAGAAGGGGGCAAGGGCAAGCCCCACCACGACGAGCCCGGCCAACGCCACCTGCGCCTGCACCACTGGTGGGGTGTGGGTATCCCCTGCCATGCGCCGGGGGTGCCGCCAGAGGACCTGCACCTTCCAGTACCCGATGCGGAACTTCTTGCGGGCGTAGGCCCGCCAGGTGGAGGAGTGCCAGTGGTACACGGCTGCCGTGGGCCGGAAGACCAGCCGGTGCCCCCGCTCCGCCAGGCGGAAGGAGAACTCCTGGTCCTCCACCGAGGCCCCGGGGAAGGTTTCGTCAAATCCCCCCCGGGCCAGGAAGAGGTCGGTGCGGTAGGCGGCGGAGTAGGTGTCCACGAAGTCAATCTGGGGGAAGGTCTCGGTGCGGCGGTAGCGGTCCTCGTACTCCAGTTGCACCAGGCGGGCCACGGGTTCCTGCTGGTCCGAGCGGTAGACGCCGCGGACGCCGGCCACACCGGGGTCGGCTTGGAAGGGGGCCAGGAGTTCGGCGAGCCAGTCCGGGGCCGGGCGGCAGTCGGCGTCGGTGAAGCAGAGGAGGCCGCCCCGGGCGTGGCGGGCGCCCAGGTTGCGGGCCGCGGCCGCGCCCCGGTGGGGCTGGCGCAGGACCCGCGCGCCCAGGGCCCGGGCTACCTCGGCCGTGTTGTCTGTAGAGCCGTCGTCCACGACGAGGACCTCGTAGGCCTCCCGGGGGAGGGTCTGGTGCAGGAGGGCGCGCAGGCAGTCCGGGAGGGTCGCCGCGGCGTTGTGGGCCGGGACGACCACCGTGGCCAGGGGGGCGACCCCCATCGTCCTCAGCACCTTGCTTGACAACTCCCGCTCCATCCCCTATACTCCTGGCACAGTGGGGAATGAAGGCCCACCGGGGACTCGGTCAAGGGCGAGGGAGCAAGCAGCGCTACATGGACGCGACAGAGCAAGAACTGACAAACCAGCGGACCCAATACCGGCTTGACCTGGCCCGCGCTGTGGAGGACATCGTGGCTGCCCTGGCTCGCCGGCCAGAAGTGCAGAGGGCCATCCCCTTCGGTTCCTATGCCCAGGGCCGCGCCGACCTCCTCACCGACCTGGACATCCTCATCGTCATGGAGTCGGATCAGGACTTCGTGACCCGCACGGCAGAGATGTATCAGTATCTCGCCGTCCCAGTGGACCTGGATCTCCTGGTCTACACACCCGAGGAACTGGAGCGGAACAAGGGGCGGGGCTTCCTCCGCCAGGCGCTGGGGAAAGGAACGGTCATCTATGAGACTTGAAGAAGGCCACCGCTGGCTGAGGCAGGCGGAAGAAGACCTCCGCTGGACCCGTCACCTGGCCGAACAGGGAGCCTATTACCTGGCCTGAAGTCCTTCCTCCGGTGGCCTGTACGCCGCCCACGCCGCGCCCAGGGGCGTGAGGGCCTTCGTCTGCGGGTCGGCCAGGTTCCCCGTCGGGTAGACGGTGTCCGCCAGGCTGTACCAGCACCACCACTGCACCAGCCTACCCCCGTCCCCGGGATGCCCTACCTCTGGGTCCGCGGCCGTCAGGAAGAAGTCCAAGGTCCCGTAGAGGAACCGCCGCACCCGCTCCGCATCAAAGCCGTAGGCCGCGGGCATCAGCACCCCGTACTCCGTCACCGCCAGGGGCTTCCTCCGCTCCCCCTGCCGGGCCATCCACCGCCGGAAGCGCCAGATGCCCTCCTGGAAGGCCTCCAGGTCGTCGTGGTCCTCTATCTCAAAGAGGAGCCCCGCCTCCCACTCCATCCCCGGCGGAATGCCCACGCCCCAGGACCCCCGCTCCTCCCGCAGGACGAACCCGTGCACGTTCCAGAGGTCCACCGGCATGGGCCCGCCGTAGCGCTCCCGGTAGGCAGCCAGGACCCGCTCCAGGTAGGCCAGGCGCAGGGGCGTGGGCTGGGAGACGCCCGCGATAGCCACCACCGCCGTCGGGTCGGCCGCCCTGAGGAGGGTGTGGAGGTCGTGGTAGGCCTGGGCGTACCGCTCGGGGGTGACGCCATCCTGCCAGACCACGTCCGGCTCGTTTCCGAGGAGCCACACGGAGCCGGGGTTGGCCTGGGCCGCGGCCCGGATCGTCTCGGCCTCTGGCCGGACCCCCTCCTCGGAGACCCGCACCATCTGCCAGAACGCCACCCCTCCTGGCCGGGGCGGGTCCACCACCACCTGCCAGTTCAGGTACCAGCCGACCCCCAGGCGCTCCACTGGGTAGTCGGTGATGCGGCCCACGGGCACCCCCACCCCGAAGCGCTCCCGGCCCTGGGGCGGATGCTCGGGAAGGGAGACTGTCGGCAGCGAGGGCGAGGGGGAGGGCGCGTCGGGCGGCGGCGTAGGGACCAGGGGTTCCGGGGTGGGCGTGGGGGGGAGGGAAGCGCGGCAGGCAACAGCCCCCAGGCACAGGGCAAGGAGGAGGCACAGGGGAAGGCCTTTCCTCACCACCCCTCCCCGTCGGGCCCGGTCCGGTGAGAAGGGCGCGGCTCCGCCTGCTCCAGGAGGGCCAGTTCCGCCTCGCAGGCCTGGAGGCGCTCCAGCCAGTGGAGGAGGGAGACCTCCGAGGCCCCCTGGGCCCGCAGGTGGGCGATGCGCTGGCGGCAGGCCTCCACCTCCCGTTCCAAGGCTTGCCGCCGGGCCTTCCAGAAGGCCTCTTCCGGACGAACGAACGGGGACGACGGAGGCGTCGCCCTCGCGAAGTCCTCAGCCGTCATGGAAACCCCTCGCCTTCCGACGCAGGGCCCAGGCCCCCTGGGCCACAGATGCCACGGCGAGCACGCCCCACAGGGCCCGTTCCCAGATGCGCCCTGCCGTCAGGGCCAGGCCCAGGGCGAAGAGGGCGAGCCCCGCCGATGCCGCGGCCATGTACCCCGGCCGCTCCAGGACGGCAAGGGTGCGGCCGCCGCCCTGCCTTGCCTCCCACGAGGCCAGGCTCCACGCCGCAAGGAGCAGCGAAAGGCCCAAGACCCAGACCGCATGCTCTAGCGCGCCAACCCAGTCCATCCCTGCGCTTCCCTGGGAATCTACCACAGAGGGCACAGAGAACACAGAGGAATTTCTAAACTTCTCCGTGCTCTCTGTGGTGTTCTCCTCCTGTACCGCTGGCCAGGGCCAGGAGCCACCAGAAGAGGAAGCCTGGCTTGGCCCCCAGGGCCACGGCGTCGGCCATGCCGAAAGCAGCGTGGGCCACCAGCCCTCCCAGGAGGCCCACCGCCAGCGCCCGCCGGAAACCCCGCGCCTGCCGCAGGGCCTGCAGGAGGGCACAGCCGACCGCCAGATACAGGGCCAGGAAGGCCACCAGGCCCGGCACCCCCAGGTCCAGGGCCGCCTGGAGAAACTCGTTGTGGGCGTGGGCGATGTCCTGGTCCGGCGAACTGCCGAAGAAAGGGTAGAGGATGGGTCCTATCCGCCGGAACATGTTCATCCCCATCCCCGTGAAGGGGAAGTCACCGATACCGTAGAGGGCTCGGGACCAGATCTCCACCCGGCCCTCCACCCCCATGGGCACGAGAGCCGGACCAGCCAGGCGGACGGCCCACTCCCGCAGCCCCCCCAGACCGAAGTAGGCCACCGCGCCGCCGCCCAGCGCCAGGAGAAGGAGGGCCGCCACGACCCCCGGCCATCCCTGCACCAGGAGCATCGCCCACAGGCCCACGGCGAACCCCGCCCAGGAACCCCGGGACTGGGTGAGGACCAGGACCCCCAGCGTGCTCCCCAGGGCCGCAGTGAAGGCCAAGAACGCCCCCAGCCGGGGGAGGAACCGCAGCCCCCTCCCGCCGAGGGCCCAGCCCCACAGGGCCAGCGCCACGGGCACCACCCACAGGAGCGCACCCCCTACCTCGTGGATGTTGAACCCCTCCTCCGCTCCCGGCAGGCCCCAGATGGCCTGGGGGATGTGGGCGAGCACTCCCCGGAGGGCCGGCAACCTGTCTGCCCAGCGGAGGCCCAG
>JBMFPD010000247.1:0-4760 GCA_049969295.1 Anaerolineae bacterium
CGCTCCTTCACCTACGACCTGACGCGGAACCCCTCGGCGTTCTACCTGGTGGCCCAGGCGCGCTCGGATCTCGTCTGGCGCGGGGCTCCCTCCCTGCCGGACCTTCAGGAAGCCCCCATCCTGGGGTACGGGGGCCTGTGGATGCTGGTGGACGAGGGGCATGTGAGCACCCTCGCTGTGCGGCCCGGGTGGCGGGGCCGGGGCCTGGGGGAACTCCTGCTGTGGCACCTCCTCCAGAAAGCGGTGGAACTGGGGGCGCAGGAGGCGACGCTGGAGGTCCGGGTGTCCAACCAGGTCGCCATCGCCCTCTACCAGAAGTACCGCTTCCACGTGGTGGGCCGGCGCCCGCGGTATTACACCGACAACCAGGAAGACGCCTTCATCATGACCACAGAGCCCCTGCAGACAGCGGCCTACCGCGCCCTCCTGGCCGAGCGCCGGGCCGCTCTCCTCCGCCGGCTGTGGGCCCAGATCGTGCCCCCACAGCAAGCCTGAAGCCGGAGGTGGCACGCTCCGCCCCGGAGGACGCCCCCCTAAGGACGAAGGGCCACCTGCCCTGGCCAAGGCAATGGCCGCAGGTGCCCTGCAGGGCTGACTCATTCTTTTTGTAAAAACGCGACAGCCCTGGGCGCCCCACGGTCCCGTTTGACAGGAAAGGGACGCCGTGGTAGAATTAATTCACTAAGTTTACGATGCAGGCCACGTCCCCTGGCTGGCCCCCGAAGGGGGCCGATGGGCGCAGCGCCGCATTGGAAGGAACCGCGCGGCGGAGAGGCTGGGAAGCCTGTGGCAGAGATGTCCTCCGTGGAGCGGGTGCAGAAGGTGCTCCAACGGGAACTCCCCGACAGGGTCCCCGTGGAGCCCCTCTTCTACCACCACCCCGTGCGGCTGGCGGGGATCCCCTACGCGCGCTACTGCACCGACCCGGACGCCGTCGTCGCCGCGCAGGTCGGCGCGTGGACGCGCTACGGCCACGATGCCCTCAACATCGGCACCGACATCTTCGTCGTGGCCGAGGCCATGGGCTCCACCATCCAACTCCACCCGGATGCAGCCCCCACTTTGGTCCGACCGGCCCTGGCCGACACCAAGGACCTGAGCGTCCTCCGCGTGCCCGACCCCTACCACGACGGCCGCATGCCGGTCGTCCTCGCCGCCGTCCGCAAGGCGGTGGAGACGGTGGGGGACAGGGTCTTCCTCAAGGCCCGCTACAACTCCACCCCCTTCTCCCTCGCCACCCGCCTGCGGGGCATCCAGCGGTTCCTCATGGACCTCTACGACGACGAACAGTTCGTCTTTGACCTCCTGGAGTTCTGCGTGCCGGTCCTGCTCCGCTACGTCAGGGCCCTGGTGGACCAGGGGGCCCACGCCGTGGTCTGCAGCGACTCCACCGCCAACCTGATGAGCCGGGAGATGTACGAGAAGTTCGCCTGGCCCTTTGAGCGGCAGGTTATCGGGGAGATCGCCCGATGGGGCGTCCCCGTCTACCTGCACATCTGCGGCGACACGGGCCGCATCGTGGACCTGATGGCCGAGACCGGGGCCGCCTGCCTGGAGGTGGACAGCCAGGTGGACATCGGGGTATACAAACAGCGGGTGGGCCACAAAGTCGCCCTGATGGGCAACCTGGATACGGTGAGCCTCTTGCGCTGGTCCCCCGAGGAGGTGCTGGAAGCGAGCCGCGCCTGTATAGAGAAGGCCAAGGATGGAGGCGGCTACATCCTCTCGGCCGGCTGCGAGGTCCCCCCCGACACGCCTCCAGCCAACATCCACGCTATGGTGGAAGCCGCGCGCCGCTACGGGCGGTACGACTAGCGGAAGAGCAACCTGCCTATGTACATCAGGGGAAAGGAGGTGAGAGGAAGGCGAAAGCGGATGCATTCGGTGGTTGCCCACCAGGGGCCTGCGTGTCTTCAGGAAGTTCGCACACCGAGAGGAGGGTAGAAATGAAGAAGCGAGTGACCAGAAGGGAGTTCCTCAAGTGGACCGGGTTTGCGGCAGGTGGCACCGTGCTGACCCTGGCCGGCTGCGCGCCCAAGGCCACGCCCACGCCCGTCCCGCCGACGGCTGCTCCTCCCACGCCCACGCCCGTCCCGCCCACGGCCACCCCCGTGCCCAAGCCCTTCGCCGGCACCACCATCAAGGTCCTCATGAGCGACATGCCCTACGTGCGCTTCGTGGAGAAGGCCTTGCCGGAGTTCACCGAGGCCAGCGGGATCAAGGTGGAACTGGAGATCGTCAGCTGGCCCGTCCTCCTGCAGCAGACGGAAATTGAACTCTCCGCCGGAGGCAGCACTTACGACGCCATGACCATGATCTTCATCAAGGCCCAGCGCTGGATGCGGCCTGGCTGGGTCACGCCCCTGGACGATTACATCGCCAGGGACAAACTCCCGCTGGACGACTTCCTGCCGGCCACCCTCTCCCCCTTCATGTGGGAAGGGAAACTGCACGCCCTGCCGTGGGTGGCAGAATCCACCCAGATGATCTACCGCAAGGACGTCCTGGACCAGGCCGGGCTGAAGGCCCCCGACACCTTCGCCGACCTGCACGCCGTGTGCGAGAAGATCCACAAGCCGCCGGAGTTCTACGCCTACGTGGCCCGCACAGAGCCCAACGGCGTCCACTTCCCCTGGCCCATCTGGCTGCAGGGGTACGGCGGCAACATCTTCCGCGACCCGCCCAACGACATGACGCCCACCCTCAACACGCCCGAGGCAGTCCAGGCCACCGAGGACTTCGTGGACCTGATCCTCAAGTACAGCATCGCCGGCACCCAGATCTACGACACGCCGGACTGCCAGACGGCCATCGCCCAGGGCAAGGCCGGCATCTGGGTGGACGCGCTGGGCATCTTCGGCCCCATCCAGGACCCGCAGAAGAGCCTGGTGGCCGACAAGGTGGCCATCAACCTGGTGCCGGCGGGGCCCGCAGGCCGCTTCCCGCAGATCGCGACCCACGGCCTGCAGATCCCCAAGAACGCCAAGAACAAGGACGCGGCCTGGGAGTTCATCAAGTGGGCCACCAGCGCCGAGATCCTGAAGCGCTCGGCCATTGAGGGAACCCACTCCGCCGTGACCCGGGAGTCCGTCCTGACCTCCAAGGAGTACGCGGCCAAGTATACCCTCGCCGGCGTGAACGTGGGCGACCTGATCGCCGAGGCCCTGCGCCTGGCCAAGGTGGCCTACCGCGTCGTCCCCGAGTTCCCGGAGGTCGGGCAGCGCATCGGCCAGGGGATCGGCGAGATCATCAGCGGCCAGAAGTCGGTCAAGGACGCCCTGGACGCGGTGCAGAAGGACGTCGTGGAGATCATGAAGAACGCGGGCTACACCCTCAAGGAGCCGTACTGAGTCCTCTGACCCCACCCTGTCCCCCGCCCGCCTGCAGTGGGCGGGGGACAGGAGAGGTTGAACCGGGATCTACGGATTGTTTGGAGGGGGTATGGCGAAGCCGGGCAACGACTTGGCATGGCCCTCGGGAGCCGAACGAGAAACAGGGCTTGCGGTGGCTGCAGCGCGGGTGTCGGGGGCCGAGTGGGAGGCCACGCGCCGCCGGTTCTACACCGCGCTCCTCGTCCCAGGGCTCGTGGTGCTGACCTTGGTCACCATCGTGCCCGTCCTCTACCTCATCGGCACCAGTTTCACGCCCTGGGACCTCTCGCGGCCGGGGTCGCTCCACTTCATCGGCCTGCGGAACTACATCCGCCTCCTCACCGAAGACCAGCGCTTCTGGAACTCCATCTGGGTGCAGGTCAAACTCTCCAGCCTGACCGTCCCCTTCCAGATGGCCATCGGGCTGGCCCTGGCCCTCTACCTGTACCTCCAGCACCACATCCGGAGGCTGGTGGAGGTCTTCCGCAACATCTTCATCATCCCCATGGTCATCCCCCCGGTCGTGGCAGCGCTGATGTGGCGCATCCTGTTCACGCCGGAGGTCAGCATCGTGACCTACTTCATGGGGCTCCTGGGGCTGCCGCAGGTGCGGTGGCTGGGACACCCCACCCTGGCCCTCTTGGCCATCGCCCTCGCCGACATCTGGCAGTTCTTCCCCTTCTGCATGCTCCTCCTCTACGCCGGGCTGCAGGCCCTGCCGGAGGAGCCCATGGAGGCAGCGCGCATGGACGGGGCGTCCACCTGGCAGTTGATCCGGTACATCCTCCTGCCCATGCTCCGCCCCACCCTGACGGTGGTCCTCCTCTTCCGGGTGGTGGATAGCATCCGCACCTTCCCCCTCATCTACGTCATCACCCAGGGGGGCCCGGGCTTCGCCACCGAGCCGACCAACTACTACGCCTACCAGCAGGGCCTCTTCCACGGCTACATCGGCTACTCCAGCGCCATCGTGGTCATCATGTTCTTCTTCACCCTGGCCCTCTCGCTCCTGATCCTGCGCCGCGTGCGGTGGGAAGGAGGTGAAGCATGAGCACCCTGGCGGGAACCCGGCAGGCGACCCAGAGGCGGAATCCCCGGCGGGTGTGGAAGCGCCGCCTCAGCCTAGCCCTCAACCTGCTGGTCCTCGTCGGGCTGGCCTTCGTCGTCCTGGTCCCCATCCTGTGGATGGCGCAGATGTCCTTCCGCACGGCCATCGCCCAGTTCCAGATGCCACCCGACTGGACCCAGGGCTGGACCCTGGAGAACTACCGGGACATCATCGCCACCCGGTTCCAGCGCAACCTCCTCAACAGCCTCATCGTCAGCACCGCCACCACCCTCTTCTCCCTGGGGTTCGGCGTCCCGGCTGCCTACGCCCTCTCGCGGTAC
>JBMFPD010000248.1:0-4750 GCA_049969295.1 Anaerolineae bacterium
GGGGCATTATAGCAGAGGGAGGGCAGGCTGGCAACAGAAGGGGGAAGGCGTTGTGCGCCTGCCTCGTGCGGGTGGGCTTTGAGCCGTTGGCTCCAGACCGTAGGGCACGCCTCCTGGCGTGCCCTCTGCGCCGAGGAGTCAGTCCAAACCCGGAGTTGACAGCGTCCCGTTCCTGTGCTACAATAAAAACCGTGAAATCAGGTTTCGCAAAGTAGAATGATCCGGCGGGGCCCCCGGGCTGCGCAGCCGAGGGCCCCGGGAGACCTCCCTGGCAAGAAGGAGAGGCCCGTGGGTTCTGACCCGACCCGAAAGCCAAGGAAGACCAAACTGGTGGCTTCTGTGGTGCGCGCTGCGCGTCTGCTCAAGACCTTCTCCCGCGAGCGCCCCGAACTGGGCATCACCGAGATGGCCCACCTCCTCAGGCTGCCCCCCAGCAGCGTCTACCGCCTTGTCTCCAGCCTGGAGTCGGAAGGGCTCATGGAACAGGACCCCACCACGGGCAAGTACCGCCTGAGCCTGGACCTCTTCCTCCTGGGAGCCCAGATCCTGGACCAGGCGGGCCTGGGCGAAACCGCCCTCCCCTTCCTGCGGCACCTGTCCGAGGTGTCCGGCGAGACGGTCAACATGGGCGTCCTGCGTGACGGGTTGGTCGTCTACCTGCACAAGGTGGAGAGCACCAAGGTCATCCGGGCCTCCTTCGCCGTGGGCGACCACGCCCCAGCCCACTGCACGGCCATCGGCAAGGTCCTCCTGGCGCACCTTTCGGACCGGGAACTGGAGGAACTCGTGCGCCGGCGCCCCCTGGAGAAATGGGGGCCCAACACCATCACCTCCCTGGAGGCCCTGAAAGAGGAACTGCGCCGCACCCGCGAGCGGGGCTACTCCCTGGACAACGAGGAGTTCGCCGCCAACATCCGCTGCATCGGAGCCCCGGTCAGGGACTACCTGGGCCAAGTAGTGGCCGGCATCGCCATCAGCGGACCAGCCCACCGCCTGTCCCTGGAACGGCTGGAGGAACTCCGGGAGCCCATCCTGGAGACGGCCCGCCAGATCTCGGAGCGCCTGGGATACCGGGAGACGGCCTCCTGACCTTCGCGCACCAGGCCCCTCTTGCCCCCGGGCGGGGGGTGTGTTACAATCCTCGCTGAGCGGTACAGCGTACCCCCACGCGATACGCCATCCCGCGCATCCCCAACCCAGGAGGAAGAAGATGAACGGTGCTGACCTGATGGTGCAGGCCCTCCGCGAGGCCGGTGTCACGTACGTGAGCGTCCTGGCGGGCAACGGGACCAACCCCCTGATGCACGCCTGCCGCAAGGCTGGCCTCCGGGTAGTGGACACCCGCAACGAACAGACCGCCGCCTACATGGCCGACGCCACCGGCCGCCTGACCCGCCGCGTGGGCGTCTGTCTGGTCAGCGCGGCCGTGGGGCACGCCAACGCCCTCATCGGCCTGGTGAACGCCTACTTTGACGGCTCACCCATGCTCCTTATAAGCGGCGAAAGCCCCGAAGCCCTCTCCGGCCTCGGCAAGTTCCAGGAGATGCCGGAGCAGGTGGCCATGGCCGCGCCGGTGTGCAAGTACGCGCGCCGGGTCACGGAGCCGGAGAAACTGGCTCTCTACCTCCACGAGGCCCTCAACGCCGCCACCAGCGGACGCCCGGGGCCCGTCCACCTGACGGTGCCCATGGACGTCCTGGAGGCGGAGGTGGACCCCGCCCGGGTGCCCCACACGCCGCCTTCGCCGGGCGTGGTGGTCCAGCGTGCCCCAGGCGACCCGGGCCTGGTGCGCCAGGCGGCCCAGTGGCTCGCCGTAGCAGAGCGGCCTCTCTGCGTGGCTGGGAGCGGGGCCTTCTACGCCGACGCCGGCCGCGCCCTGGGGGAGTTCGCCATGCAGACGGAGATCCCCCTCGTCGTGCCCATCTGGGACCGCGGCGCCGTGGACCAGCCCCTGCCCCAGTTCCTGGGCGTCGTGGGCGCGGCCAGCGGCGAACCCCCTCTCCTCCCCGACGCCGACCTCCTCCTCATCCTGGGCGCAACGCCGGACTACCGCCTGGGCTTCCTGCAACCCCCGCGGGTGCGGGAGGACGTGCGGGTCATCCGCGTGGACGTGGACCCCGTGGAACTGCGCCGCCGCCGGGAGCCGGACCTGGCCATCCTGGGCGACGTGCGCTCGGTCCTGGAGGGCCTCCTGCAGGAATGGCGGGCCCTGGGCGCAGAGCCCAAGACCGGGTGGCTGCGGGAGGCGCGCCGGCGGGAACGGGCCTTCCGGCGGCGCTGGCTGGAGGAACCCGCACCGCCCGGCCCCATGACGGGGCGGCACATCGTGGATGCCCTGCGTCCCTTCGCGGCGCGGGAGGACGTCCTCTTCCTGGTGGACGGGGGGAACATCGGCCAGTGGGCCCACATGGCCCTCTGCGACCGCTATCCCTCCCGCTGGCTCACCTGTGGGGCGAGCGGCGTGGTGGGCTGGGGCATGGGCGGCGCCATCGCCGCCAAACTGGCCTATCCAGAGCGGCCGGTCCTCCTCCTCTCCGGGGACGGCTCCTTCGGCTTCAACATCGCCGACCTGGAGACGGCTGTGCGCCACCGGACCCCCTTCGTCGTCGTCCTCGCCGACGACCAGGCCTGGGGCATCGTCCAGAGCGGCCAGGAGAAGACGCTGGGGCGGGAGTGCCTGGTGGGCTGCCAGTTGGGGCCGGTGCGGTATGACCTGGTGGCGCAGGGGTTCGGCTGCCGTGGAGTGCGGGCCGAGCGTCCGGAGGAGATCGCCCCGGCCGTGGAAGAGGGGCTCCGGGCCGACTGCCCCACTGTCATCCAGGTGCCCATCCAGGTCCTGGCCCCGTCGGACGTGCCAGAATAAGAGGGGGTAAGGCGCGCGGCGGGAAAACGGCGGCGCACTCCCCTTTGCTGGAAAGCAAGTGGCGCACCCGCTCTGGGGGTGCGCCACTTTTGTGTCCCTTGGCGGAGGCAGGAAGGCTACTTGCTGACGCCGTTGTAAGCGCCCTGCCACTGCTTGCCGAACAGGTTCTCCACCACCGCCACCATGGGCTGGTTGGAGCGGATGTAGACGGAACCTTCCCAGTTGTAACCCAGGGGCGGGTTGTGGACCTTGGTGTTGTACTTCCAGACCTTCTCGCCACCGATCGTCTGGCCGGTGAGGGAATAGGTCAGGTTGCCGGCACGGTCGTAGAAGAAGACGTCAAAGGTGGCCGTGCTGGTGCTGGTGTTCTGCAGGCGGATCAGAGAGTTGACCAGCCACGTGGACCCCGACTTCTTCTGGTACACCGCGGGCAGGAAGACGTTCGTCCCTGCGGTGGCTGCGCTCACCCCCAGGCTGCCGGCCGCCTGGGAGTTCTCACCGCGGGTGCCAATGACGCCCACCACCACCGGGATGTTGGACTGGACGATGACAGACCCGGTCCAGGAGCCACCCAGCACCTCAAAGACCGAGGGGTCCACATCGCCACCGGACTTGGTGTTGTACCCCTTGGCCGCGCCGGGGCCGATGACCTGGCCGGTGATGGTCAGGTCAATCGTGCCCGTGTCGCCATTGACGAAGGTGAGGCTCACGGTGGCACTGGACGTGGTGCTGGGGTTCTGCACCGTGACGATGGACCATTCCAGCCACTTCAGGGTGCTGCCCCTCATGGTCGTGCGGCGCGCCGCCGAGGGGACGTACACCTTGGTGGCTGCCGTGGCCGCGCCGTTCATCACGATGGCCCAGTTCTTCCAGTGGTTGCTCATCACGCCCACGATAGGCCGGTCCGAGGTGACCACCACGGCCCCCGTCCAGTTCCCTTTGGTGTTGAAGTAGGAGGAGTTGGTCCAGACCGGGATCTTGGGCCCAGGCTTGTTCAGTTCGTAAGTCCTCTGGGCCTGGGCGGGCACGGTATCAGTGATGGTGAAGTCCAGCACGCCATCGCGGTTGACGTACTTCATGGTGATGTTGGCCGTGCCGCCGGTATCCACGTTCTGGATGGAGAAGCGGGAGAACTGCTGATCGGGGGCGTAGACGATGTACGGGAAGTAGACCTCCGTGGAGCCCGATTCGTACCCCGTGTACTCATCGCCGACGATGCGGTCGTTGGCGGTGCCGTTGGTCCAGATGACGTTCACCACTGCGGCCAGTTCCTTCTCCGAGGAGACCACGGCGGAGCCGATCCACCCGTCCCCCAGGCCGGAGGAGTCGGCGGTGAACTCCGCAGCCGCCAGCGGCTTGACGCTCCGGGTAGCCGTCCGCTCCACGTTACCGTTCTGGTTGACGTAGTCCACGTTGACCGTGGCCGGGGGGTTGGCCGTGTTCGTGTCCGTGTTCTGGACGATGATGTTGGTGTTGCCTGTGCCAGGGTCCGGGTCGGCGGCGAGGACCGGCAGGACGGTCATGGCGACCAGGACCAGGGTCAGGCTCAGGGCCAGGCGTTTTCTCATGGTTGCACCTCCTGCATGCCAGGTTGCTGAGGTTGGGCTGCCTTGTGCGGATAGCGCGCTCTACGCGCCCTTTTCCTCCGCCCTTAGGATATCCGGCCCGGGGCCAGAAGTCAATACCACCTTTGGGTTATTGGGCCCTCCATCCGTGCTGCCGGGCCGCAGGTCGGGCCCCTCCCGCCGCCTCTTCCTGCCCGGAACCGCTGCACCAACAGCCCTCGCCCAAGGCCTCCTGGCGTTCGCCTCGGTTGCACCTTTTGTTGGTGGCTGATGACCTTGTGGTCCCATGCCGCGAGGTGAACCTCACCCTACCCCCGCCGCC
>JBMFPD010000249.1:0-4714 GCA_049969295.1 Anaerolineae bacterium
CCGCCCCACGTAGGGCTCGGGCTCCCTCCCCGCCAGGAGGGCCTCCCGGTAGGCCACCAGGTTCCGGTAGTGGTAGGCCTCAAAGTCCGCCAGTTGCCGCAGGAGGTCCTTGCCACGAGGGTCCGATACCCGCTCCACCGCCCCCAGGTAGAAGGCCTGCGCCTCTCGCTCCCGATCCATGGCCTGGGCCAGCGCCTCCAACATTGCCTCGCGTTCCGAAGCCATCTCGCCCCTCACGCCTCCACTTCCTCGCCGGCTTCCCTCATCCTTGCCTGGCCAGTTCGTCCAGGATCTCGTCCACCCTGGCCGCCGTCAGTTGCTCGTAGTAGCGTTCGTTCACCTGCATCACCGGCGCGGTGCCGCACGACCCCAGGCACTCCACCTCCACCAGGGTGAAGAGGCCGTCGGGCGTCGTCTCGCCCACACCAATGCCCAGTTTGCGGCTGATGTGCTCCAGGAGGTGCTCTGCCCCCAGGAGGGAACAGGAGACGTTGGTGCAGACCTGGATGAGGTACTTGCCCACTGGCCGCCGGTTGTACATGGTGTAGAAACTGGCCACCGAGAGGACCTCGGCAGGGGTCAGGTCCAGGAGGTCGGCCACCTGGACCAGGGCCTCCCTCGGCAGCCAGCCCAGTTCCTGCTGCGCGATGTGCAGCGCGGGCATCAAGGCCGACCGGGGGTGCGGGTACCGTGCCTGGGCCTGTCGGATCGCCTCCACTGCCTTGTCCGAAAGCACGCCTTTCGCCATCCGCCATCCGCCTCCACACGAAGGGAGAAAGGGCCCGCAGGGGCCCGCCCCGCTAGCGGTCCACCTCCCCCAGGGTGATGTCAATGGACCCGATGATGGCCACCAGGTCCGAGAGCATGTGCCCTTTGGCCATGCGCTCGGTGGCCTGGAGGTTGTAGAACGAAGGCCCCCGGATGCGGCACCGGTAGGGCTGGGGGCTCCCGTCGCTCACCAGGTAGAAGCCCAGTTCCCCTTTGGGGTTCTCCCCGCTGGCCCAGACCTCGCCCACAGGCGGCTTGAACCCCTCCGTCACCAGTTTGAAGTGGTGGATGAGGGCCTCAATGCTGGTCTCCAGTTCGGCCCGCGGCGGGAGGGTGAGCTTGCGGTTGGGGTCCTTCACCGGGCCGTCCGGGAGGTTGTCCAGGGCCTGCTGGATGATGCGCAGGCTCTGGCGCATCTCCTCCAGGCGCACCAGGTACCGGTCCCAGCAATCGCCCGTGGTGCCCGTGGGCACGATGAAGTCAAAGTCGTCGTAACTGGAGTAAGGGAAGACCTTCCGCACGTCGTAGGCCACGCCGGTGGAGCGCAGCACCGGCCCCGTCACGCCCAGGGCGATGGCCTCCTCCGCCGTGATCTTGCCGATGCCCACGAGCCGCGAGCGGTAGATGGGGTTGTTCGTGAGCATGGCCTCGTACTCGGCCAGGTGCTTGGGGAAGATCTTCAGGAAGTCCCGCACCACTTCCTCAAACCTGGGCGGCACGTCCCACCGGCACCCCCCCACGCAGAAGTAACTGGTGGTCATCCGCGCCCCGCAGACCATCTCAAAGATATCCAGGATCATCTCCCGGTCCCGGAAGGCGTATTGGAGGAGGCTCATGATGGTGCCGGAGAGGTCCAGGGTGCTGGTGCCGATCCAGATGAGGTGGGCGGCCAGGCGCTGCAGTTCGCAGAGGATGACCCGCAGGTACTGGGCGCGCTTGGGCACCTCCGACCCCACCAGTTTCTCCACGGCCATGACGTAGGCCAGGTTGTTGTTCATGGCCGCCACGTAGTCCATGCGGTCAGGGTAGACGGCGAACTGCATGTAGGTGCGGTGTTCGGCCGTCTTCTCAAAGCCGGAGTGGAGGTGGCCGATGTCCGGCGCCACGTTGACCAGCGTCTCGCCATCCAGTTCTGCCACCACCCGCAGCACGCCGTGGGTGGCCGGGTGCTGAGGGCCCACGTTGATGATCAGCGTCTCTGATCCGTCACCGAACCAGGGGGGTTTATCCGGCGGGGGCGAAGGGGCTTCCAGCACCTGCTCCCCGTAGGTGACCACCTGGGGGTCGTCGGCGTTGACGGTGAACTCCACCGGCTCGCCCCCCAAAGGGTAGTCCTTGCGCAGCGGGTGCCCTTTCCAGTCGTGGGGCAGGAGGATGCGGCGCGGGTCCGGGTGCCCCCGGAAGGTGACCCCCATCAGGTCGTAGGCCTCCCGCTCCGGCCAGTTGGCGCCAGGCCAGACCGATGTCACCGAGTCAATGACCGGCGGGTCCGAGGGAATAGGGGCCTTCAGGCGGATGCGCCGCCGGTACGGCAGGGAGGTGAGGTAGTAAACCGCCTCAAAGCGGGGCGAGAGCCCCAGCCCCAGCCGGTCCACCACCGTCAGGTCCGTGAGCATGTTGTACTGGAGCGTCGGTTCGTCCCGCAGGAAGCGGCAGATCTCCACCACCTTGTCGGCGGCGATGGTGACCGAGGTCTCGTCCCGGAAGGTGGAGACCCCCAGCACGGCCCCGGGGAACCGCTCTTTCAGTTTCGCAACCGTGCAATCGCCTTCGCTCATAGCCCATCCTTGCTGCACATCACGAACCCCGCAAATCGTCCATCATAAATGGCACCAATGGGGCAAAACGGGGCTGAGAAAGGTCCGTGCCATTCGCGATTCCTGCAGCCTCAGGTATAGTCGCTGAACCGCTCTTCCTGGATCTTCTTCTGCAACTGCATCAGGGCGTAGAGCAATGCCTCGGGACGCGGGGGACACCCGGGCACGTACACATCCACGGGGATGATCTTGTCCACGCCCTGGATGATGGCGTAGTTGTTGAAGGGCCCCCCCGTGGAGGCGCAGGCCCCCATAGCGATGACCCACTTGGGCTCCGGCATTTGCTCGTAGAGGCGCTTGACCACCGGGGCCATCTTCTGCGAGACGCGGCCCGAGACGATGAGGAGGTCAGCCTGGCGGGGGGAGGCGCGGAAGGCCTCCGAGCCGAAGCGGGCGATGTCCATGCGGGACATGCCCGTAGCCATCATCTCAATGGCGCAGCAGGCCAGGCCGGAGGTCAGGGGCCACACAGAGTACTTGCGCCCCCAGTTGATCATCTTCTCCAGGGTGGTCGTGAGGATGAAGCCTTCGGGGAGTTTCTCTTCTAGTCCCATTCAAAGGCCCCCTTTCGCCAGACGTAATAGTAGCCCACCAGGAGAATGCCCACGAAGATGGCCATCTCCACAAGGCCGAACAGGCGCAACTGCCGCAGGAGCACCGCCCAGGGGTACAGGAAGACCACCTCAATGTCAAAGAGGATGAAGAGGACCGCCGTGAGGTAGTACTTAACGGAGAAGGGCTTGCCCCAGGGGCTCCCGAAGGGGATCTTGCCTGCCTCGTAGGTGTAGAGTTTGTTCTTCTCGGGCTTGTGGGGTCCCAAGAGGGAGGGGACGACAAGGGCGATCACAGCAAAGGCGAAGGAGATGGCCAGGAGGATCAGGATGGGGAGATAGTCTATGGGCATCTATTCCAACTCCTCCCTGAGCGCACCAATGCCTGGCTTCGGATTGGCCCTGCGGTCCTGTCCCACGGGGCAGCGGCGCCGTCGCCTTCGCTCCCCGAGGGCGGGCCCCAGGCAAGGGGCATTGTAGCACACCTTGGGGGGTTTGTCAAAAAGGGCACAAACTCGCGCGATTTGGCACGAGGCCCCGTCCGCAGCGCGGCCCCCACCCCCCTGCCCCCCTTTCCCTCTCCACACCGGAGAGCGAAAGGGACTGGGGGATGGGAAGAGGTTGCCAAGCCCGACCTCACCTCTACCCCCACCCCCCTTCCCCTCTCTGCATCGGAGAGGGGAAGGGGGTGGGAGGTGGGAAGAGGTCCCCACCCCTCCCTACCCCACCGTCAGCGGCGGCCCCTCTTCCCCCCGCACCGGGGAGGGAAGGGGTCGGGGGATGGGAGAGGTGTGCTCCCTCCCTGCCTCCGCGCCTCAGGGCAGGACGAAGGACTCGCCCGGCCGCAGCACCACGCACTGCACCCCGGGGGCCTCCGCTGCCACCCGCGCTGCGAACTTGTGCGGGTCCTCAGGGATGACGGGGAAGGTGTCGTAGTGCATGGGGATGACCACCTTAGGCTGGATCAACTTCACCGCCCGCAGGGCATCCTCCAGGCCCATGGTGTAGTTGTCGCCGATGGGCAAGAAGGCCAGGTCCACCCCCTCTTCGCCGATGAGTTTCATGTCGTAGAAGAGGCCGGTATCGCCTGCGTGGTAGATGGTCTTCCCCTCCACGTAGAGGAGGACCCCTGCCGGGTTGCCTCCGTAGGAGCCGTCAGGCAGGGAAGAGCCGTGGTGGGCGATGGTCAGTTTGACGCGGCCGAAGGGGAAGTTGTACCCGCCGCCGATGTGCAGGGCGTGGGTCTTGACCCCCCGCTTGCCCAGATAGCCCGAGATTTCGGCGTTGGCGATGACCAGCGCGCCGGTCCGCTTGGCAATGGCCTCGGCGTCTCCGATATGGTCCCCGTGGCCGTGCGTGACGATGATGACATCGGGCTTGACCTCGTCGGGCTTCACTGCAGCCTGAGGGTTCCCAGAGAGGAAAGGATCGATGAGGATGAGGGTCTTCCCCGCCTTGACCTGCACGGCGGCATGCCCGAGGAACTTGGCTTCTACCGTCATGGCCCTATACCTCCCGTCTCCTTGGGGTTTAAACGTCCACCGGGGATAGAAGGGGCCGCGCGGCCCCGCCCGCCGC
>JBMFPD010000250.1:0-4707 GCA_049969295.1 Anaerolineae bacterium
CCTACCGGGTCCCTTACCAGACGGAGCCCGTGCTGGGGGGTGGGGATGTCATCCTGGCCATTGACGGCCAGCCCCTCCGCGGCTTTGACGACCTCATCACCTACCTTCAGGAACACACAGCCGTCGGCCAGACGGTCCGTTTGCGCATCCTGCGGGGTGGCCAGGAGCAGGAAGTCTCCCTGGTGCTGGGGAAGCGCCCCCGGGCCACCACCCGCTAGCGGAGAGGAGGTGAGGACCGAGAACGGACGCGGAAGACGCACACCCTGACACGAACATACCCTGTACAAGGAGATGGCCGAATGGTTACCATCATGCAGAAAGATCTGCAGGAACTGGTGGACTTCCAGAGCGAGGCGCCACCGGTAGTCAGCCTCTACCTGAACGTGGACCCAGCGTCGGGCACCAAGGAAGGCCACAGGCTCACATTGCGGGGACTCCTGAAGGAGGCCTTGGCAGAGGGAGCCTCTCCAAAGGACATGGAGGCCATCGAGCGGTACTTTGACTTTTCCTATGACTGGCAGGCCAAGGGGGTTGTCCTCTTCTCCTGCAAAGAACAGGGCTTCTGGCGGACCTACCCTCTGGATGTGCCCACGCCCAGCCAGGTCTTCGTGGGCAGGCGGCCCTACCTCAAGCCCCTGACGCGGCTCTTGGACGCCTACGGGCGCTATGGCGTCGCCCTGGTGGACCAGGAAGGGGCGCGCCTGTTCCTGTTTGAGATGGGGCGCTTGCGGGAAGCGACCGGAACTCTGGGTGAGGAAGTGAAGCGCCACAAACAGGGGGGCTTTGCTGCCGCCCGGTTCCAGCGCAGGGCCGACGAACAGGCCGCCCAGAACCTCCGACGCGCTGCCGAACTGGCCACGGAGTTCTTCCAGGCCTCGGAGTGCTCCCGGCTCATCCTCGGCGGCACGCCCCAGACAGTCGCCCAGTTCCAGGAGTTCCTGCCCAAGGCCCTCCAGGCCAAGGTGGTGGGGACCCTCTCGCTGGACATCCTGGCCTCGGAGGCCGAAGTGCGGGACCGCACTTTGGATCTTATCCAGGAGGTGGATCGGGCCCGGGAGGCCCAGTTGGTGGAGCAGATGGTCACCACGGCGGCCAAGGGCGGCCCGGCCGTCCTGGGCCTGGCCGATACCCTGATGGCCCTGCAGGAGCAGCGGGTGCACATCCTGCTGGTGGCCGAGGGGTACACCCAGACGGGGTACCGCTGTCGGCAGTGCGCCTATGTGGGCGCCGACCATACCCCTTCCTGCCCCATCTGCGGCGGCCCGATGGAGGAGGTGGAGGACGCCGTGGACACGGCCATCCGGCGGGCCATTGACCTGGGCGTGGAGGTGGAGGTCGTCCACGACAACCCCGCCCTGGAGCAGGCAGGGCACATCGGGGCCCTCCTGCGGTACTGAGCCCCACCGCCGGCGGATGGCGGGGCGCAGCAAGGCATTGCCAGGCACTCTGAGACGCCTGTGGAGCGCATAGAACACCGTGTCACAAGGAGGTGCGAGGAATCCATGGCTACCGAGCGGCAACGCGAACTGCGCAGGCGCCGCCATCGGCGGGAAAAGCTCCGCTACCTGCGGGCGCGGTTGGCCCGTACCACCGACCCCAGGGAGCGGGAGCGGCTGATCCAGAAGATGCGCAAGATCAGCCCTCGCGCGCCCATCCCCGAACGCTGAGGTGCGCCGTCGTCCCCGCGGATGGCGGACGCCCGGACCCTTCCTCGCTGGCCAGACCCCTGGGGTCTGGCCAGCGCCTTTCCCCAGGGCCCTGCCCCGCTTGCGGCGGCCCCTTCCCTCCCCGCTAGGAGGGGGCATCCCCACCTCACCCTCCCCTGGGCTTCGGCCTCCCCCTCCCTCTCCACCCCGTGGAGAGGGAGGGGGCTGGGGGGTGGGTGAGGTTTCCCCCAATTCAGACGAGACGCCAACACAAAATTGACGGAATTCTTACACTTCTGGCGTAAAGTACCGGCAGGTGGACGGCTGTCAGGGACGTCCGCTCCTCATCCTGCCCCGGACCTGAGCCCAGCGGACGCCCCACAGCCCAAACCCTGAGGTAGAGGAGGAGTTTGGCCTTATGCGGTTTGATCGGTTCACTCAGAAAGCACAGGAAGCCGTTCTGGAAGCCCAGAACCTGGCCCAGGAATACCACCATGCCCAGATGGAGCCGGAGCACTTGCTGAAGGCTCTGGTGGAGCAGGAAGGGGGCGTGGTGCGCTCGGTGCTGGAGCGCATCGGCACCGATGTGCGCGCCCTCCAGGAGAGCCTTGAGCAGGCCCTGAGCCGCAAGCCCCAGGCCTACGGCGCGGCGGCCCAGGTCGGCATGTCCCGCGCCCTGGCCGACATCCTGGAAGAGGCGGAGGAGATCGCCGGGAGCATGCGGGACGAGTACACGTCCACGGAGCACCTGCTCCTGGCCATGGCCCAGCCCAAGGCCGGCCCGGTGCGGGACCTCCTGGCGCGCCACGGCGTGGACTACAGCGCCATCATGCAGGCCCTGGCCTCCATCCGGGGGTCCCAGCGGGTGACCAGCCCTAACCCGGAGGCCCAGTACGAGGCCCTCAAGAAGTACGGCCGCGACCTCACCGACGAGGCCCGCAAGGGCAAACTGGACCCGGTTATCGGGCGCGAGCAGGAGATCCGCCGCGTCATGCAGATCCTGAGCCGGCGGACCAAGAACAACCCGGTCCTCATCGGCGAGCCCGGCGTGGGCAAGACGGCCATCGTGGAAGGCCTGGCCCAGCGCATCGTGCGGGGCGACGTGCCAGCGGGCCTGCGCAACAAGCGCATCATCGCCCTGGACCTGGGCGCGCTCCTGGCCGGCACCAAGTACCGCGGCGAATTTGAGGAGCGGCTGAAGGCCGTCCTCAAGGAGATTGAGGCGTCGGAAGGGGAGATCATCCTCTTCATTGACGAGATGCACACCCTGGTGGGGGCCGGCGCGGCCGAGGGCGCCATGGACGCCAGCAACATGCTCAAGCCGATGCTGGCCCGCGGCGAACTGCACGCCATCGGCGCCACCACCCTGGACGAGTACCGCAAGCACATTGAGAAGGACCCGGCCCTGGAGCGGCGCTTCCAGCCGGTCTACGTGGACGAGCCCAGCGTGGAGGACACCATTTCCATCCTGCGGGGGCTCAAGGCCCGCTACGAGGTGCACCACGGCGTGCGCATCACCGACAGCGCGGTCATCGCCGCGGCGACCCTTTCGCACCGCTACATCACCGACCGCTACCTGCCGGACAAGGCCATTGACCTGGTGGACGAGGCCGCCAGCCGCCTGCGTCTCCAGATCGACTCCAAGCCGCAGGACCTGGACGAGATTGACCGCGAGATCATGCAACTGGAGATCGAGCGGGAGGCGCTGCGCAAGGAGAAGGATCGCGCCAGCCAGGAACGCCTGAAGAAACTGGAGGAGCGCCTGGCCGACCTGCGGGAGAAGAGCGCACAACTGACGGCCCGGTGGCAGGCCGAGCAGCGGGCCATCCAGCGGGTGCGGCAGATCAAGGAAGAGATGGACCGCGTCCAGGTGCAGATTGAGCAAGCGGAGCGGGAGTACGACCTGCAGCGGGCCGCAGAATTGCGCTACGGCCGGCTCACCGCCCTGCAGAAAGAGTTGCGGGAGGCCGAGGAGGCCCTGCGCCAGGTCCAGGGCGACCGCCCTCTGCTCAAGGAAGAAGTGGACGCGGAGGACATCGCCCTCATCGTCAGCGAGTGGACTGGCATCCCGGTGGCCAAGTTGATGGAGGGCGAGGTGGAGAAACTCCTCCATATGGAGGAGCGCCTGCACCAGCGGGTGGTGGGCCAGGATGAGGCCATCCAGGCCGTGGCCGCCGCCGTGCGGCGGGCCCGGGCCGGCCTTCAGGACCCCAACCGGCCCATCGGTTCCTTCATCTTCCTGGGGCCCACCGGGGTGGGCAAGACGGAACTGGCTCGCGCTCTGGCCGAGTTCCTCTTTGACGACGAGAGGAACATGGTCCGCATTGACATGAGCGAGTACCAGGAACGCCACACCGTGGCCCGCCTGATCGGTGCGCCGCCCGGCTACGTGGGGTACGAAGAGGGAGGCCAACTGACGGAGGCCATCCGCCGTCGGCCCTACAGCGTCGTCCTGTTTGACGAGATTGAGAAGGCCCACCCGGAGGTCTTCAACGTCCTCCTGCAGGTGCTGGACGACGGCCGCCTGACCGACGGCAAGGGCCACACCGTGGACTTCAAGAACACGGTCATCATCATGACCAGCAACATCGGCAGCCACTACGTCCGGGAACTGGTCCACGACCCGCAGGCCATGCGCCGCATGGTCATGCAGGAGGTGAACCGGCACTTCCGGCCAGAGTTCCTGAACCGGATTGACGCCATCGTCATCTTCCACCCGCTGACGCGGGAGCACCTGCGGGAGATCGTGGAGATCCAACTGCGGCGCCTGCGCCAGTTGCTGAAGGAGCGGGAGATCACCCTGGAACTGACCGACGCGGCCAAGGACCTGCTCATAGACGAGGGGTACGACCCGGCCTTCGGTGCCCGGCCCCTCAAGCGGGTGCTCCAGCGCCGCATCCAGGACCCGCTGGCCCTGAAGATCCTAGAGGGCGCGGTGCGGGATGGCGACCACGTGGTGGTGGACGCCAGGAACGGCGAACTGACCTTTACGGTGGTGGAGGTGGAGGCTGCTCCCGAGGAGGTGGCGGAGCCCGCTTCGTGAGGATAACCTCTCCTCATC
>JBMFPD010000251.1:0-4664 GCA_049969295.1 Anaerolineae bacterium
GGCGTGCTCTACATCCAAAGGGAAGGAGCAACACATGGCGCGTTTTGACCGACTGACCGTCCTGAACCGCATCCTGGACCTGGGCCTGGTGCCCATCTTCTACCACAGCGACGTGGAGGTGGCCAAGAAGGTCGTGGATGCCTGTGCCCGAGGAGGGGCCACGGTGGTGGAGTTCACCAACCGCGGGGATTTCGCCCCCCAGGTCTTCCTGGAACTCGCCCGCGCCCTGGCCAAGAGCCACCCCGACGTCATCCTGGGCGCAGGGACCGTGGTGGATGCCCCCACCGCTTCCCTGTACCTGGCCTACGGGGCCAACTTCATCGTCGGGCCGAACCTGAACCCGGAGGTGGCCCGCCTGTGCAACCGGCGGAAGGTGGCCTACATCCCTGGGTGCGGCAGCGTCACGGAGATCTCCGAGGCCGAGGAACTGGGCGCGGAGTTCGTCAAGGTCTTCCCCGGTGGCGCAGTGGGCGGGCCGGGGTTCGTCAAGGCGGTGCTGGCCCCCTGCCCCTGGACGCGCATCATCCCCACCGGCGGTGTGGAAGCCACCGAAGAGAACATCCGTGCCTGGTTTGAGGCCGGCGTGGCCGCTGTGGGGATGGGGTCCAACCTCATCACCAGGGAGGCAGTGGCTGCAGGCGACTTTGAGGCCATCACCCGCAAGGTGGCCCAGGTCCTGGCCTGGATCCGCCAGGCGCGCGGTCGGGGCTGAGGCATGGCCGCGGTGCTGGGCAAGGGGTCCACGGAGCGTCCTCTCCCGGCCGAAGAGGTCCGGGACCTGGTCGCGACAGCGCTGGAGGAGGCCGACCTGCGGGGCGCGCGGGTCCTGGTCCTCATCCCCGATGGGACCCGCACCGCGCCCATCCCCCTTTTCTTCCGCCTCTTCCACGAGTGCCTTGCCGGGCGGGTGCGGGCCCTGGACTTCCTGGTGGCCCTGGGGACCCACCCCCTCCTCTCCGAAGAGGCACTGGCGCGCCTGGTGGGCCTTTCTCCCGAGGAGCGGGTTGGGGCTTTCGGGGACGTGCGCCTCTTCAACCACCGCTGGGACCTGCCGGAGGCCCTGGCGGTGGTGGGGGTCATCCCCCGGGAGGAGACGCGCGCCCTCAGCCAGGGGCTGATGGACGAAGAGGTCCCTGTGGCGGTGAACCGCCTCCTCCTGGAGTACGACCAGGTCCTCATCTGCGGGCCGGTCTTCCCCCACGAGGTGGTGGGGTTTTCCGGCGGGCACAAGTACCTCTTCCCCGGTGTGGCAGGCCAGGCCATCATTGATGCCACCCACTGGCTGGGCGCGCTCCTGACCAACATGGCCGTGAACGGCGTGGTGGATACCCCTGTGCGGGCCATGCTGGACCGGGCCGCAGGGTTCCTCTCCGTGCCCATCCTCTGCTTCAGCCTGGTGGTGCGGGGGAAGGATCTGGTGGGCCTGTACATCGGGTCACCCCGGGAATCGCAGCGAGCGGCAGCCCTCCTCTCGGCGCAGGTCAACGTGGTCTACCTGGAGCGGGCCTACCGCCAGGTGCTGGCCGTGGCCCCGCCCCTCTACGACGACCTGTGGACGGCGGCCAAGGCCATGTACAAGACGGAGCCCATCGTCGCCGACGGGGGCGAGGTGATCGTCTACGCGCCGCACATCACCGAGGTCTCGTACACCCACGGCGCGCTCCTGGACCAGATCGGCTACCACACCCGGGATTACTACCTCGCCCAGATGGACCGCTTCGCCCACATCCCGCGGTGTGTGCTGGCCCATTCCACCCACCTGAAGGGCCAGGGGACCTACGAGGGTGGCGTGGAGCGGCCGCGCATCCGCGTCACCCTGGCGACCGGCATCCCGGAGGAACGCTGCCGCCGCCTCAACCTGGGCTACCGGGACCCGGCGACGGTGGACCCCAGGGCGTGGGAGGGCCGGGAGGACGAGGGGCTGCTCCTCGTGCCGAAGGCTGGCGAGACCCTCTACCGCCTGCGCAGCCCGTAGGGAGGTGGAAGGAGGAAACCGCCCATCCTCCGTCCTTCACGGGCGGGCGGGACAGGTAGGGCTGCGCCACTGGGAGGTTGTCTGTAGCACGGCACGAACGTGGCGCCTGGCAGGGGCGCACGGCGTGCGCCCCTGCGCTCACACACCCCTCGTCCCTCACTCCTCAAATGCCGCGCCCTCAAGAACTGCTGTGTTCCAGCGGCAGGGGGAAGGGAACTCTGCGCTGAGGACGGCCGTCCGCCCTGGTCGGAGCCACCCGCGCACCGGGCCTTGGGCCAGCCCTATCTCAAGCGGCCGCCCTCTTCTGGGCCAGTTCGTAGGCCACATCAATGATCATGTCTTCCTGGCCTCCGACGACCCGCCTCCGGCCCAGTTCCACCAGGATGTCGCGGGCGTCCACCCCGAACCGCTCGGCAGCCCGGGCGGTGTGGAGCAGGAAACTGGAGTAGACGCCGGCGTACCCCAGCATCAGCGTGGCATCGGGCCCCTCCTTGGGCTGGAACTTGAAGGGGTCCACCAATTTGGCGGCATCCATGACCTTGTAGAGGTCCACGCCGGTCTCAAAGCCCAGCCGGTGCAGGACGGCGATGAGGGTCTCGGTGGGGGCGTTGCCGCCGCCGGCCCCCATGGAGCGCAGCGAAGCGTCCACCACCTCGGCCCCAGCCTCCAGAGCCGCCAGGGTGTTGCCGATGGCCAGCCCCAGATTGTTGTGGGCGTGGAAGCCCACGCGGCAGGCCAGGGCCTCCCGCAGGGCTGTCACCCGCTCCCGGACCTCCGGCGGCAGCATGTAGCCGGCCGAGTCCACCACGTAGACGCAGTCGGCTCCGTAACTTTCCATCAGTTTGGCGTTGTGGACCATGACCTCTACCGGGGCCATGTGGGCCATCATCAGGAAGCCCACGGCCTCCATGCCCCGCTTCTTGGCCAGGCCCATGTGCTGCTCGGAGATGTCGGCCTCCGTGACGTGGGTGGCGATCCTGGCGACGGTAGCCCCCAGGTCCGCGGCCATGTCCAGGTCCTCTTTGACGCCGATGCCCGGCAGGAGCAGCACGGCCAGTTTGGTCCGTGTGAGCACAGTGGAGACGGCCTCCAGGTACTCCCGGTCCGTGGCCGCGGCCCGGCCGTACTGGATGGACGAACCTCCCAGGCCGTCGCCGTGGGAGACCTCCAGGGTGTCAACCCCTGCCGCGTCCAGGGCGGCGGCGATCTGGGCCATCTGCTGGGGCGTGAACTGGTGCGCCACCGAGTGCATGCCGTCCCGCAGGGTGGTATCCACTACACGCACGAACCTAGACATGGACCTCCTCCTTCAGGGCGAGGATGCGGTCGGCCAGGCGCTCCGCCACCCCCACGGCCGCGGCGGTGATGATATCCAGGTTACCGGCGTACTTGGGCAGGTAATCGCCAGCCCCCTCCACCTCAATCATGGTGGTGACCAGGCGTCCCTGCACCAGGGGCGGCACCCGCAGGCGGTAGCCAGGCACGTAGGTGCGCACCACGTCAATCATCTCCTCCACCGAGGCCCGCACGGCTTCCTCGTCCACCGGCTCCTCCACCTCGCAGTAGATGGTGTTGCGCATGATGATGGGCGGTTCGGCCGGGTTGAGGATGATGATGGCCTTCCCCCGGCGCGCCTTCCCGACAATCTCCAGCCCGCGGGCCGTGGTCACGGTGAACTCGTCAATGTTCTGCCGCGTGCCCGGCCCCGCGCTCCTGGAGGCGATGGTGGAGACGATCTCCGCGTAGGCCACCGGCGCCACACGGCCCACGGCGGCCACGATGGGGATGGTGGCCTGCCCCCCGCAGGTGACCAGGTTGATGTTGGGGCTGTCAAAATGCTCCCCCATGTTGACCGCCGGGACCACATAGGGCCCCACCGCCGCTGGGGTGAGGTCAATGGCGATCTTCCCCGCCGCCTCCAGCAGGGGAGCGTGGCGCAGGTGGGATTTGGCCCCCGTGGCGTCAAAGACCACCCGGATGTCGTCCCGCTCCAGGATGGGGCCGATCCCCTCGGCGGTGGTGGGGATGCCCAATGACGCTGCCCGCCGGAGCCCCTCCGAATCTGGGATGATGCCGGCCATCAGGCAGAGTTCCAGTTTGGGGCTGCGCAGGACCTTGTACATGAGGTCCGTGCCGATGTTGCCCGGCCCGATGATGGCGACTTTGAGCCTTTCGTCCATGCCCCTCCCTCACACGAAGCGGACGGATGCGCTGCCCAGGCGGTCAAACTCCGCCCGGAAGGCATCGCCCGCGGCAATGGGGAGCGCGGCCGTCAGCGCGCCCGAAAGGACGATCTCCCCGGCCTTCAGCACGACGCCGAACTCCCCCAACTTGTTGGCCAGCCAGGCCACGGCCGCGGCCGGGTGCCCCAGGACCGCTGCCCCGGCCCCTGTGGACATCACCTGCCCGTTCTTCTCCAGGACCATGCCCACCAGCCGCAGGTCCAGGCCCTGCACGGGCGTCAGTTTGTCGCCCAGGACCAGGAGGGCGCTGGAGGCGTTGTCGGCGACGGTGTCCTGGATCTTGATCCGCCAGTCCCGGACGCGGCTATCCACGATCTCCAGGGCCGGCATGACGGCTTCGGTGGCTGCGAGCACCTCGGCCACCGTCACCCCGGGCCCCATGAGGTCCCGCTTCAGGAGGAAGGCGATCTCCCCCTCGCAGCGGGGCTGGAGGAGGCGGCTCGCGG
>JBMFPD010000252.1:0-4659 GCA_049969295.1 Anaerolineae bacterium
TGAAACGGGGGTCCACCACGATCAGTTTGGCGCCGCGCTCCCTGGCCCAGATGATCCGCGGGGCGTAGTTGACCGGGGAGGTATAGACTGGATTGTATCCGAAGAGCACGATGCAGTTTGCACGCTCGTAATCGGGTTCCGGGAAGCCCCCAAAGGTGGCGGCATGGGCCAGCGCGCGGGGGGTGAAACAGAGGTGGGCATGGGTGAAGAGGTTGGGAGAGCCCCAACTGTTCATGAAGCGGATCACGTAGTTATAGTTGGTGACCCACCCAGGAGCCTGCCCCCGGTAGTACCCCACGTACTCTGGGCCGAACTCCTCACGGATGGCCAGCAACTTCTCCGCAATCTCGTCCAGGGCCTGGTCCCAGGAGATTTGCTCCCAGCGCCCTGAGCCACGCTCTCCCACCCTCCGCAACGGGGTCTTCAGGCGCCGGGGATCGGTGACCAACTGTTGGGAAGCAATCCCCTTGGCGCACAGACGGCCCTGGTTGACCGGGTGCTCCCGCATCCCCTCTACCTTGAGGATGCGTCCATCCTCCACAGTGACATCCAGGCCGCAGTAGAAATAGCACATCTGACAGATGGTTTTGACTATCCGGCTCATAGATCGGCTCCTGGGCTCGCGCCTTGAAGGGTCAGACCTGCCTCAGGATGGAGGCCAAAGTGTTGCGGATATGGGTTCTCATCGCCTCGCGGGCCGCGGCTTCGTCCCGGGCGGCAAGGGCATCGCAGATGGCCAGGGCTTCCTGCGTCCCCTCCTCGGTCCACCCCGCAAGGTGGGGGTCCAAAAGGAGTATGCGCCGCATGAGCATCAGCAACTTATCAATGAAGTCAGCCAGGATGCGGTTTCCGCTCGCCCTGGCAATGATGGTGTGGAACTCGTGGTTGAGGCTTGGGAGGTCCCCTTCGCGGGCTTCGGCCAGTTCCCTGAGGCGGGCGATCTCCGCATCCGAGATGCGGTGCACGGCGAGCCCTGCTGCCTCCACCTCCAGGATTTCGCGCACCCGGAAGGCGTCCAGGACTTCGTAGAGGGAGACGGTGCGGACCAGATGGCCCCGTTGAGGGAGGGTGGTGACCAGCCCGTCGCTGGCCAGGAGGCTCAGGGCCTCCCGTACAGGCGTGCGGCTGACGCCGAAGCGTTTGGCCAGTTTGGATTCGGAGAGCAGCGAGCCAGGTTCAATGGTGCCGCGCAGGATCTCGCTCTTGAGCCGGGCGTAGATTTCGTGCGCGACCCTGGTCTGGCCCTCCCAGAGGGCAGGGGGAGAGGGAGGATAGGGCTGCATGTCCATGGTCTGTGCCCCCGGATTTCTGGGATACGGCTGGGATGGATCTTGTATCCCAGTTGGATTATAGCCGATAGGCGGAAGGATGTCAAACGGCCGTTCTCCGCGGTTGGGTGCCGTTCGGTCTCGCTTGGGGAGAGGAGGCGATGAAGGATCTTCCTCCCAGGGTTCACAGGAGGAGGCTCGGATCAACCCTACCCTGGTCCGGGTGGTTGCCACACCAGGGCAGGAGGCGGCTCGCCCTCACCTGCACCACGGGCAGGCGAACGTCACAGTGGGCTGCAGGGACTTGACAAGATTCAAATTGTCTGATATACTATTGTCAGACAATCCTCCATAGGCATGTCATACAGTCGGCCAAAGGTGGCGCGCAATGGTCAAGCAAGTGGTGCGGCCCCCAACTCTCACTCTGGCCACAGCCGAGGCGATCCGAGAAGCCATCTTCTCGGGCGAACTCCGTCCCGGCGAACCCCTCCGCGAAGGCGAACTCGCCCAACTTCTCAGGGTCTCAAGAAGCACCGCCCGGGAAGCCCTGCGCCTGCTCCAAGAAGAGGGCCTTGTGGAGATCTTCCCCCACAGGGGCGCTTTTGTCCGGGAACTCTCCCCCCAGACAGCCCACGAAGTGTACACCTTGCGGGCGTTGCTAGAACCTTATGCAGTGCGCATCGCTCTGGAGAAGCAAGCCTACACCCCGGGAGACCTTGCACATCTAGAGGCCCTGGCCCAACGGCTGGGCGAACTGGAACTCCAGCAGGGACAGATCTACGAAAGGGTCAAAACGGATGTTGAGTTCCATTACCTCCTGTGCCAGCGCAGCGACCATCAGCTGCTTCTCCAAATGTACAGGACCCTGCAGTCCCTCACCTGGCTCTTCGTCTACCATTTCCACATCTACCGTTCAGCCCCGTATTCGGATGAACCCTCCCATTACGAGATCTTCCAGGCCATCCGAGAGGGCGAGCCCGCTCGGGCCGAGGAAGTCCTCAAACATCACATAGAGGCAGCGGGGAGAGCCCTTCTGAAACGGATGGAAGAGGCGGACTGGCAACGTCTTGCCGAGACCACTTCACAACCGACAGCAGAACCGCGCACATAACAGCCTGAGGAGGTTTTACATGATCCCTTCCCTTGAAGATCGCATCATCCAGGAGCGCGCCAGAATGCGTGGGTCCGAGGAAGCCCTCTGGAGGCGGGTCCAGGAGCATGCCAGAGGGCCTCGCAGTCAGGAGGTTCTCCGCAAGACCCTGCAGTACGAGTCCATAGGCCATCTGGATTTCGCCCTCTTCGCCTGCCCCCCCGTGCTGGATAGAGGCAAAGGCGCCCTGTTGTACGATGTGGACGGCAACGAGTACATTGACTTGCACGCTGGCTTCACCGTCAACGCTCTGGGGCACGGCAACAAGGAAGTCAACGATGCCATCAAGGCCCAGATGGACAAACTGAACCACTTTGCCGAGTTGCCGATGGAGAGCCGGGCAGAACTGGCCCGCATCCTGTGTGAGCGCAGCCCTGGGGACTTCCCCAAGAAGGTCTTCTGGGCGGTGACCGGCGGTGAAGCGGTAGAGATTGCCATCAAACTTTCCCGCTGGTACACCGGCAAGCCGATCATCATCACCCACTGGGGCGATTACCACGGGCGGACAGCCGGGGCCATGGCCCTCACCAGCAAGGCCTCCATGGTTGCCTACAACTACCCCATCCCCCCAGCAGATACAGCGGTCATCCGGCTCCCGTTCCCCTACTGCTATCGCTGTCCCTACGACAAGTCCTACCCAGCTTGCGGCCTCTACTGCGCCGACCAGGTGGAACTGATGTTCCAGAGCAAGGAGATGTGGTTCAACAACCCCGGCGCGGGGGTCTGCAATGTGGCTGCCATGCTCATTGAGCCCTTCCAGAGTTCCGCTGGGTACATTATCCCTCCGCTGGAATACCTGGCCCGTCTGCGGGCGATCTCTGAGAAGTACGGCTTTCTGCTGGTGAGCGACGAGGTCCAGGCCGGCATGGGGCGCACGGGCGAACTGTGGGCCATTGAGCATGCCGGGGTGGCCCCGGACCTCATCTGCACTGCCAAATCCCTCTGCAACGGGCTGCCTCTCGCGGCGGTGATCGGCCGGAAGGAGGTGATGGATTCCTGGGGCCCGGGTGCCCACTCCTCAACCTTCACCGCGTATCCGCCTGCCTGCGCTGGGGGTGTCAAGGTCTTTGAGATTTACGACCGCGACAGGATCATAGAAGGCGCCAGAGAGAAAGGCGCCTATTTCCTAGCCGGCCTGGAGGACCTGAGCAAACGCCATCCCTCCATCGGCCACATCAACGGCCTGGGCCTGTACTTGGCCATTGAGTTGGTCAAGGACCGCAAGACCAAGGAGCCGGCAGGGGAAGCCACCGGGTGGGCCAACGCCGAGTTGGTGAAAGAGGGAGTCCTCTGCATTCACTCCGGATATTACTTCAACCGCCTCTGTTTTGCGCCTCCATTGGTCATTGAGAAGCCCCAGATCGACCGGGCGCTGGAGGTCCTTGACCGCGTCCTCCAGAGGATGGAACAGAGGTTTAACATGGCCGGGTAGAGCCCGGCCGAGCACTGGACGGGCCGCTGCCAGGAAAGGCGGGAAAGGAGGTGGTGCAGCGGAAGGAATCCGAGGGCTGTCCTCGGTCAGAACGGCCTGGGAAGGAGAGAAGCAGGGTTCACCTCAGCATGTATCTAAGCCGTTAAGTTGTGACTACGTCCAGGAGGGACAGCACATGGCTCTGAGCGAACAGACCAGGGGCAAGGTGCAGTGGGCTGAGGATCTCAAGGCCTGGCTTTGGGACTCCAAAACCACCATCATATACGTGGTCGCCGCGCTGGCACTGTGGGAAGGGGGCGTGAAGCTCTTCAGGATACCGCGGTACATTATCCCTCCTTTGTCCAGCATTGTAGAGGAATTCCTCGCCCACAAGGAGCTCATATGGCAGTACACCCTGGTGACCGGGTGGGAAACACTGGTGGGCTATGTCATTGCTGTGGCCCTTGGGGTCCCCCTTGCCATGTTAGTGGCGTTTTCCAAGATCCTGCGGCAGACGTTCTACCCAACGGCTGTGGCGCTGGAGATGGTGCCCAAAATCGCTTTTGCGCCCCTTTTCGTGGTCTGGTTTGGGTTTGGTTTCCTCCCCAAGATGATCATCGTCTTCCTGGTCTGCTTCTTTCCCATTCTGCTGAACGGCATCCTGGGCTTCACCTCGCTGAGCCCAGAGATGAGGTATTTCGCCCGCTCCACCGGGGCAGGTGCCTTGAGGATGTTCTGGAAGATCCGTGTGCCTGCGGCGCTTCCTGAACTGTTCGTCGGCCTCAAGGGTGCAGCGGTCAATGCCACAGTGGGCGCTACCATCTCGGAGT
>JBMFPD010000253.1:0-4644 GCA_049969295.1 Anaerolineae bacterium
CTCCCCTCGCAGCGCTTCCTCCAAGGCCACCGCATCTATCCGCTGCATCAGAGACCACACCGTGCCCAAGGCTGGCGGCTCAATCGGCAACCCCAGATCGGCCAACTCCCTCACCAGAACCGCCCAGTACTTCCGGCCCCGCAGCCACATCCCCCGCAGGGACCCTTCTCCTTCCAGAGCCCCCAGAAGCAACATGGCGAGAATGCCCACGAGGGGGAACCTCCGCCCCCTCCGCCCTCGAGGGTCTGGCACCAGGGCCATGATCCGCCCCAGAACACTCCGAGGGTGAATCCGCGCCTCCATACCACCACCTCCCTCAGCCTTGATCTATCTCCAGTATACCCTTTCGTCAGAACAATGAAAAGCCCTGGTCCTCGGGGCACCCCCTTGACAAAGGCTTCTGGGTGTGGTATAATGGTAACAGAAGTGAATTCACATTTGTGAATTATGAAGCGAAACCGCAACCAGCTGCTCTTCCAGGTCGCACGGGCCTACTACGAACAGGGCCAGACCCAGGAGGAGATCGCCCGCAGTCTGGGCGTCTCCCGCTCCCAGGTCTCCCATTACCTCCGGCAGGCTCGCGAGGCCGGCATCGTCCAGATCCGCGTGGTGGACCCCGACCGCCGAGCCCCCGGCCTGGAAGCGCGCCTGCGGGCGTGCTTCCCCCACCTGCGGGAGGTCCGCGTCGTGCCGACCTTCAGCCAGCGGACGGACCTCATCCGCAAGGTCGTCGGGCGGGCCGCGGCAGAACTCCTCCAGGAGGTGGTGGCACCGGGCCACCGCGTCTGCATCGGCGCCGGACGTACCCTGCGGGAGATGGTCCACGCCCTGCGCCACAAACCGGTGGCCAACGTGGTCCTGACCCAGGCCATGGGCAGCATCGGCCACCAGGCCCTGGACGTGGACTTCGCCGAACTGGCCCGCGAGGCGGCCAAGGCCTTCCGCGCCCAGGTCTTCATCATCCACGCCCCGGCCATCCTGCCGGAGGGAACCACCGCCGAGGCCATCATCGCCACCCCTCCCGTGGCCGAGGCCCTGCAACTCGCCCGCACCGCGCACATCTACATGGTCGGCCTGGGCTCCCTGGAAAGCGACCTCATCTACGCCCGGGCGGGGCTCATCCCCAGCGCTGAAATGGAAGTCCTCCAGGCCCTCCCCATCGCCGGCGACATCTGCGGCCGCTTCTTTGACCTGGCAGGCCGGCCAATCCGCTCCCCCTTTGAGGACCGCGTGGTGGGGATTGAACTGGAGGACCTGAAGCAGGCGCACCTGGCCGTCGGCGTGGCCGGCGGCCCGGAGAAAGTCATCCCCCTTCTCGGAGCCCTGCGTGGTCAGTACATCACAGGGCTCGTGACCGACGAACAGACAGCCGAGGCTCTCTTGCAGCGGGCGGGGGAAGCCGGCGGATAGCGGGCCTCCCCGGCCAGGAAATTCAGGAGAGGAGGTGATCGTCAGGCGGTACACTTCGGTGTTTCTCCAGGTTGTGGGCCGTGTTCGGAGACTGCAACGCGCGTTGACCACCCTATGGGCATCCTGTCTGTGCTGAGCAAAGGAGGGATCAAAATGGGCAAGAAGATGCTGGTCCTCGTGCTGGTCGGCATGCTCGTGGGGCTGACAGCCTGCGCCCAGGCCACGCCGACCCCTGTGCCGCCCACCGCGACACCCGTTCCACCGACTCCAGTGCCACCCACCGCCACGCCGGTGCCGCCGACTGCCACGCCTGTCCCACCCACCCCTACTCCGGTCCCCTGGGGCAAGCCCACGATCCTCACTGACCGCATGGGGACGGCGGAAGACCTGGCGGTGACCGAGGCCGAGATCGCCGCGGCGAAAGCCCACGTGGCCGACGCCCTGGTGGGCATCATCCCCTGCACCATGGCCACCGAGTACCACTTCACCGTAGCCGACGCCGCCCGCAAGAAACTGGAGGAGTGGGGCTTCAGGGTGCAGTTGGTGGACCCCGAGACCAAGGCCGAAAAGCAGATCTCGGCCATTGAGAACCTCACCGCCGCCGGGGCCAAGGCCATCGCCATCTGCGTCCTGGACCCCAAGGTCATCCAGTCGGCCCTCCAGGAGGCGGCCAACAAGGGCGTCTTCATCGTCCAGTACGCCGGTCGGGAGTCCGCCTTCAACGGCATCAGCATCTCCATTGAGGATGCCGACCTGGGCCGCGCCGCTGGCGAGTACGCCGGCAAACTCATCAAGGAGGAACTGGGCGGCAAGGCGGTTGTGGCCATCCTGGACTACCCGGACCTGCCCAACGTCGTCGTGCGCGCCGACAACATTGAGAAGGCCCTCCTGGAGCAGGCCCCGGATGCCACCATCGTGGGCCGCTTCCTGGGCGGCGTGCAGGAGTTCGGCCTGAAGTCCATGGAGACGGCCCTGCAGGCCCACCCGGACATCCAGGTGGTGGTGAGCATCAACGACGCCGGGGCCTACGGCGCCATGCAGGCCCTGGAGGCCGCGGGCAAGGACCCCAAGACGACCATCATCGTGGGGATTGACGCCGAGAAGAAGGCCCTGGACCTCATCAAGCAGGGTGGCATGTACCGCGGCACCGTGGATACGCAGCCAGCCAGGACCGGCGAGATGGTCGCCCAGGGCATCGTGAAACTCCTGGCCGGGTCCACCGTGCCTCGGGACATCAAAGTCCCGGTCAAGGTCATCACCAAGGCCGACCTGCAGTAACGAGCGCGCTGGCTGGGGCTGTCCGACTGCTCCCGGGCAGCCCCAGCCCCCCAGAGGCAGGGAACCATGAAGACATCCCGGGCGCAAGTGGTGGAGTTCCTCAGCGAGAACGGGTTCATCGTCATCTTCCTCCTGTGGTGCCTGTTCCTCACCCTGGCCACCCCGGCCTTCCTGACCCTCTCCAACCTGATGATCGTCCTGCGCCAAGCCTCCATCGTGGGGATCGTCGCCATCGGTGAGGCCCTCATTGTGCTCATGGGCGCAGGCATGGACGTCTCCCTGGCCTCCATCCTGGGGCTGGCGGGGGTCCTGGTGGCCAGCAGCATCGTGGACTTCGGCGTGCCGCCCGCGGTGGCGGTCTTCGTCGGCCTTCTCCTGGGCGGGGCGGTGGGCCTCCTGAACGGCCTCCTCGTCACCCGGATGCGGATCAACGGCATCGTCGTCACCCTCGGTATGATGTACGCCTTGGAGGGGATCGCCTTCGTGTATACGAAGGGCCAGACCATCTTCGGACCGGCCATGCAAGGGTTAGCCCCCCTCTCCCGAGGGCACCTGGCCGCGCTGCCGGTGCCGGTGCTCCTCCTGTTCCTGTTCTACGCCGCGGCCTACTACGTCCTCAACTACACCGTCTTCGGCGCGCACGCCTACGCCGTGGGCAACAACGAGCGGGCCGCCTGGCTCTCCGGCATCCCTGTGGACCGGCTCCGCCTCATCGGATACGTGGCGGCGGGCCTCCTGGCCGGTTTCGGCGGGGCGATGCAGGCCGCCCGCATGGGCTCGGCCACCGGCGGCATGGGGGCGGAGTTCCTGTTCCCCATCCTCACCGCCGTCATCCTGGGCGGGATCAGCCTGTCCGGGGGACGTGGCCGGATCCAGAACGTCCTCATCGCCGCGATCTTCCTGACCACCATCAACAACGGGCTGATCCTTCTGGGCGTCTCCATCTACGCCCAGAAGATCATCTCCGGGGCCATCCTGGTGGCGGCCCTCTCCCTGGACCGCTTGCGGGAGGTGGTGGGGTAGGCGCAGGGGGTGGACATGGCGGCAAAACTGGAGTTCCACGGCATCTGCAAAGCCTTCCCCGGCGTCCAGGCCCTGGCGGACGTCTCCTTCGCGCTCCAGCCCGGGGAGGTCCACGCCCTGGTGGGGGAGAACGGCGCGGGCAAGTCCACCCTGATCAAAATCCTCTCCGGTGCGCTGCGGCCAGACGCGGGCGAGATGCTCCTGGACGGGCGGCCCTTCGCCCCCCGCGATCCCCGGGAAGCGCTGGAGGCCGGCATCGCCACCATCTACCAGGAACTCAACTGGCTCCCGGGCCGCAACGCCGCTTTCAACATCCTGATGGGCCGGGAGCCGGCCCGCGGTGGCCGCCTGGACTTCGGGGAGATGCGACGGCGTTCTCAGGAGGTGCTGCGCCTCCTCCACGCGGAGGACATCCCCCTGGATGTCCCCGCGGAGAGGCTGAAGGCTGGCCAGCGCCAGATCCTGGAGATCGCCCGGGCCCTGGTGCGGGAACGCTCCCTCCTGGTGATGGACGAGCCCACCGCCGCCCTCAACCAGGAGGAGCAAGAAGCCCTCTTCGCGGTGGTGGAGAGGCTCAGGAGCCAGGGGATCACCCTCCTCTACGTGACGCACCGCCTGGAGGAGGTCTTCCGGCTGGCGGACAGGGTCACCGTCCTTCGGGATGGCCGCCACGTGCGCACCGTGCCTGTGGCGGAGATCACCCGGGACGACCTGGTCCGCGATATGATCGGCCGGCCGTGGACGGAGGCGTTCCCACCCCGCAACCCGGACCTGGGGCCGGCCCTTCTCTCGGTTGAGGGGCTGAGCGATGGCCTCGCCTTCAGGGATGTCTCCTTCACCCTGCGGCAGGGGGAAGTGCTGGGCATCACCGGCCTGGCCGGCTCCGGGAAGGAGGAACTGGGCCGCGCCCTCTTCGGGGCGCGCCCCCTGCAG
>JBMFPD010000254.1:0-4633 GCA_049969295.1 Anaerolineae bacterium
GGGGTAGGCGACGGTGTCCCCGCGGGAGGGGGCGAGGGCAGTTGCGTGGGTGTGGGGCTCGCAGGCTGGCAGCCGGCCAGGGAAGCCGCCAGCACCAGCGCCGAGACAAAGCCGAGGAGCCCCAAACGCCAGCCTGAGGGGCCTGGCTTCGGAGACCCGGGGACCTGGGATGTCTGCATCTGTGGATGTCTCCTTGGCATGTCCTCTCCCTCGCGCGGGTTGCCCTGCGGAGGAGGATGTTCCTCCGCAGGGGCCGCCGGGAGAAAGGTGCAAGAAGTATACCACAGAGGGGGCAGGCGGCCAAGTGCCCTGGCGATGGAACGCGGCCCAGCCGTCGGGCGGCCCACGCAGCGGCAACCGCAGCCCGTCACACAGCCTTGCGAATTCTCTTCCTCAATGGTACAATGCGCCTGGCGGAGGGGACAGAGTCCGCGGGATGGCACAGGACCTGCACCCCCAGGGGAGGAATGCCGCCTGCGATGAAGATACGCCCTGCACAACTGGATGACCTGCCCGCGTGCGCCCAACTGGACGGCTCTTTCCAGACGGACTGGGTCTGGCAGATGGAGGTCCACTCCCAGGGGGCAGAGACACGGGTGACCTTCCGTCCCATGCGCTTGCCGCGGACCCTGGACGTCCCATATCCCTTAGAGGCCATGGTGCTGGAGTGGGACTGGCGCCACGAGGAGGGGTTCTTCGTGGCCGAGGAGGAGGACGAGATCCTGGGCTTTCTGGACGTGCGCATCCAGCCCTGGGAGCGGCTGGGGTGGGTCTACCACCTGGTTGTGGACCGGAGCCACCGGCGGAAGGGCGTGGGCACGGCGCTCCTCCACGCTGGGATGGACTGGGCGCGGGAGCAAGGGCTGCGAAGCTTCATGGCCCAGATGAGCACCAAGAACTACCCGGCCATCCGTTTTGTGCAGCGGCATGGCTTCGCCTTCTGCGGCTACAACGACCTGTATTTCGCCAGCCGGGACATCGCCCTCTTCTTCGCCCGAGGCCTGTGACCTCTGCCCTGTAGACCGTACTTCTCTGTCTCTGTGTTTGGGGAATGGAAACCATCACGCTGTTTACCGTACTGGCCTTCGCCAACCTCATACTCTCTTCTGCCATCGTCCTCACCGCCTTCTCCCTGCTCGCCTACCTCCTGACGCACAACTTCCGCAGCCCGGTGGCCAGGGCCTTCTGCGCCCTCCTGACCTTTGTCAGCGTGGTCTACGCCGGCGATGTGGTGGTCAACCTCCTGAACGGCGACCCGGCCGCCCTGAACTGGCTGCGCTTCCAGTGGTTGGGCATCGCCTTCGTGCCCGCGGCCTACCTCCACCTGTCCGACACCCTCCTGCGCACGGGGTACGCCTTCTCCCTGCCCCGGCGGGTAGGGGTCTTCCTGGTCTACCTCCTCGGCCTGGCCTTCTGCGCGCTCGCCCTCACCACGGACCTGGTGGTCCGCGACGGCGTGGTCACCGAGGAACTGGCCTACCTGGCTGCCGGGCCTCTCTTTCCCATCTTCGCCTTTTACTACGCGGCCACCACGTTCGCAGGAGCCTTCAACCTGTACCGGGCCCGGCGGCGGTGCCTCACCCCCACCACCCGCCGCCGCATGACCTACATGACCGTCTCCTTCATCGCCCCAGCCCTGGGGGTCTTCCCGTTCCTCCTGTTCGCCAGCATGTCGGCCTACCTGCCCCCCACCGCAGTCCTGGCCCTGGCCTCCCTGGGGAACGTGGCCGTGGTCCTGATGCTCATCCTCATGGGGTACGCCGTGGCCTACTACGGCATCCTCACCCCGGACCGGGTGGTCAAGGACCAGATGATCCACTACCTGCTGCGGGGGCCGTTCGTCGGCATCCTGGTGCTGGCCCTCATGCTCGCCATCCCGCGGCTGGAGCCCATCCTAGGCCTCCCGCAGGATACGGCCCTCATCTTCGCCGTGGTGGCCACCATCGTCCTCCTCCAGGTCCTCATAGACCTGGCGGAGCCCTTCATTGACCGCATCATCTACCGGCAGGACCTGGACGAAATCCTCTGGATCCAGGAACTGGACCACCGGCTCCTGACCTCCACGGACCTGGGCCAGTTTCTGGAGAACCTGTTGGCCGCGCTGTGCGAGATCCTGCGGGTCCGCACGGCTTTCGTCCTCACCCGGGCGGGTGGGGAGTGGCGGCTGGAGGCCTACACGGGCTCCAGGGCCGACGCCCGTGCCTTCCTGCAGGGCGCGGACGACAGCGCCCTCATCAAGGCCTGCACCCTCGCCTCCTCGGAGGGGAACGGGGCGCGCCCTGCCCTGGATACCCTCCGCTTCTACACCTACGAGGGGTACTGGCTCCTGCCCCTCCGGACCCGCAATGGAGCCGATGCCCTGGGCCTCCTGGCTCTCCAGGCTCCGGAGGAGGTGCCAGCCCTCACCGAGGCGGCGCAGGAGGCTGTGCGCGCCCTCATCAGCCAGGCCGAGGCCGCGCTCCAGGACCGACAACTGCAGCAGAGCATCTTCGACACGCTGCGGCGCATCATTCCCGAACTGGACCGCATCCAGCGCTGGCGGGGCACGGTGCGTTACGTGGACGCCCGCCCCCTGGAGGCCATCGCCGAAAGCCCCCTCTACGCCCCAGAGTACCTGCAGTGGGTCAAGGACGCGCTGACCCACTACTGGGGCGGCCCCAAACTGAGCCGCAGCCCCCTCCTCCAGTTGCAGGTGGTGCGCCAGGCGCTGGAGGAAGAGGGCCATCCCGCCAGAGCCCTGCGGGCCGTCCTCAAGAGGGCCATTGAATCCCTGCGGCCCCCGGGCCAGCGCCACCTGACGGCTTCCGAGTGGGTCCTCTACAACATCCTGGAGATGCGCTTCGTCCAGGGGCAGCGGGTGCGGGACATCGCGGACCAACTGGCCATGAGTGAGTCGGACCTGTACCGGAAGCAGAGGATCGCCATAGAGGAGGTGGCACGGACCCTGGCCGCCATGGAAGAACGTCTGCGACAGTCGGCGGCGGGCAAGGAAAGAGAAGGGGAAAACGGCTAAGGTGAACAACACGGTGCAGAGGACAGCAAATCGTCTGTAGAGAGCGGAGAACTCACATGAGAGGAGAACGACCAAGGGAGATGGTGGATTGGGGGGAACCTGTGGGCGGATGGCCCCAGGACGACGAAGGGTACTGGCAGGCCCTGCTAGAGCAGGGCGAGGTGGCGGTCCCCTGGACGGCTTCGGCCAGGCCGCCGCGCCCCGCGGCCCCCGTCGCCGCGGGACAGGCGGCAAGGGCTGCAGAAGCGGCCCCCAGCGGGGAATGGCAGCGGCTCCAGGAAGCCATGGCCAAGGGGGAGGTCCTGCACCTGCCGGTGATCGGCCACAACCGCGGCGGGCTCCTGGTCCGCTGCGGGTCCCTGGAGGGGTTCGTGCCGGCCTCCCACCTGACGGACCTGCCCCGCCAGTTGAAGCCAGCCGAGAGGCTGGAGGAACTGGCCCGCCGCAAGGGACAGGAATTGGACCTCTATGTCATTGAAGTGGACCCAGCCCAGCAGCGGCTGGTCCTTTCCCAGCGGGGCCCCCGCCCCGCCAACCGCTCGGGGGGAACCCTGCACTCCCTCCGGCCGGGGAGCGTCCTCCGGGGACAGGTGACCAACGTCTGCGACTTCGGGGCTTTCGTGGACCTGGGCGGCGTGGAGGGCCTGGTGCACATCTCCGAGATGTCCTGGGGGCGGGTGCACCATCCCGCCGACCTCCTCCAGCCCGGCCAGGAGGTGGAGGTCTACGTCCTCAGTGTGGACCCGGCGCAGGAACGGGTGGCCCTGAGCCTGAAACGCCTCCACGAGGACCCCTGGGCCACGGTGGAGGAGCGCTACCACCCCGGACAGATCGTGCAGGGTGTGGTGACCAACGTGGTGGACTTCGGCGCCTTCGTGAAACTGGAGGAGGGCCTGGAAGGCCTGATCCACGTTTCTCAGTTGGGAGAGGGTGAGGTTGTGGACCCCCACGAGGTCGTCCGCGAAGGGCAGGAAGTCACAGCCCGCATCCTGCACATTGACGGCGCCCACCGCCGGCTGGGGCTGAGCCTGCGCCTGTTCCCAGGGGAGGAGGTTCCTGAGGGAGAGACATGAGCAAGAGGAAGGAGGAGCGTCCGCCCCAGGGCCGCCCCGGAAGCTCCCGGGAGCCAGCCCCCCGGCGGTCCTTCCTGCCAGAGGTGGCGGGCCTCGGCCTGGTGGTCCTGGCCCTCCTCACTCTCCTCAGCCTGGCCACGGACGCCGCGGGGATCTGGGGAGCGTGGTGGCGCAGGACCCTCTTCGCGCTCCTGGGGTGGGGCGCGTACCCCGCGGCGCTGGGCCTGGGGGCGGCAGGGGTGCTCCTCCTCCTGCGCCAACTTCGGGAAGGGGCCGAGCCCCCCTGGGACCGGGTGCTCGGCGCGGAACTGGTGTTCCTGGCCGCCCTGGGCATGTCGCACCTGGCCCTCCGGGCGCAGGACCCCCTGGCCGCAGCCCGGGAGGGGCGTGGCGGCGGTCTGGTGGGGTGGGCCTTCTCCCACTTCCTAGCTCAGCACCTCGGCGCGGTCCCCACCTGGGCCCTCCTCCTGGCCCTCGCTTTGACCGGTTTACACTTCCTCACCCGGATCTCGCCCCGGGCCCTCTGGGCCGAGGTGGCAGGGCGGGT
>JBMFPD010000255.1:0-4598 GCA_049969295.1 Anaerolineae bacterium
AGGCGGCGCGGGAGATCGCCTCGCTCCTCTCCTCGCGGGAGGTCTTCCCGCCTCAGTGAGCGGCGAAGCGCTCCCGGTTGATGCGCCGGTAGAGGCCCCGGAGGGAACGGTAGATCTCCTTGAAACTCGTGTAGAGGGTGTCGTACACGGCGCGGGTTTCCGGCCGCGGCGCAAAGGTCTCCGCCACCCGGACCACCCCCTTGAGGGAGGCGAAGTCCGGGTAGATGCCCAGGCCGATGGCGGCGATCAGGGCGCACCCCACTGCCCCAGCCGCCTGGGGGTTGGAGACGGCTTCAATCCGCTTCTGGGTGACGTCGGCTACGATCTGCATCCAGGGCCGCCCCCGTGCGCCGCCGCCCACCGCCCGCAGGGTCTCCTGGCGGAAGCCGAAATCGCGGGACATGAGTTCCAGCATCCAGCGCAGGTTGTAGGCCACCCCCTCGTACACGGCCCGCAGCATGTGCTCCCGCGTGTGGTCGTAACTCAGGTTGACGAAGGTGGAGCGGACAAACACATCGGAGACGGGGACCCGTTCCCCGTACATCCAGGGGGTGAAGAGGAGGTAGCCGGAGCCCGGCGGCACGGTCTCCACTGCCTCATCCATCAGGCGGAAGACGTTCTCCACCGCGGGGTCGCGCTGCTCCTCGCGGTAGAACTGGTCGGCAATCCACTGGAGGCAGGCCCCGGCTGTCTCGGTCTCGGCGATGAGGAAAGCCTTCTTCGGGTCGGCAGATTGGATGGCGGCGATGCCGTGCTTGCCGGTGGGGTTGGCCTCCTGCACTACGCCGACCCAACCGGAGGTCCCCAGGTAGATGTGCCCCTCCCCCTCGCCCACGGCCCCCGAGCCCACTGCAGCCGCTGGTGCGTCACCTGCCCCGGCGAAGATCGGCGTTCCCTCCAACAGGCCGCAGTCGGCAGCCGCCTCGGGCCGCAGCCCTCCGACCCGGTCAGTGGAGCGGTACAGGGTGGGGAACTTCTCCGGCGGCAGCCCGAAGAAGCGCATCAGGAAGCGGTCCCATTCCTTCCGCTTCATGTTGAAGAGGCCGGTCACGGAGGCCGCGGACCAGTCGCAGGCCATCTCGCCCGTGGCGCGGTGCAGGAGGTAGCCGCTCACGTCCAGGAATGTGGCCGTCCGGGCGAAGAGGTCCGGTTCGTTCTGTTTGAGCCACAGGAGTTTGGGGAGGACATCTTTGCCGCCCAGGGCCGCGCCCACGATGCGGGCGAAGACCCACGGCCCTCCGAGGCGGGCCATGACCTGACGGGCCTGGTCCCGGGCCCGGCCGTCCAGCCAGATGATGCCGGGCCGCAGGGGATGCCCTTCGGCGTCCACAGGGACCACTCCCAGCATCTGGGTGGAGAAGACCATCGCCAGGACCTCCTGCGGCCGGACCCCGGTCTGGTGAAGGAGGGTTCGGGTGCTGGTGGCGACGGCCTGCCACCAGTCCTCCGGGTTCTGCTCCGCCCAGTCCGGCCGTGGGTACGAGGTTGGATACAGTTCCATGGCCGTCCCACGGATTTCCCCTTCTGGGGTGACCAGGATGGCTTTGTTCCCACCTGTGCCCACATCGTGGGCGACGATGTACCCCGCCATATCCTCCCCTTTCCGCGGCTAGAGGGACACCTCCGTGCCCACTCCTTGGGCGCGAGCCAGTTGGTAGACCCGTGTGGCCACCGCGATATCCTGGAACGCCAGGCCCACAGATTTGAACACCGTCACCTGCTCCGGCGTTTCGCGTCCTGGCCGCAGCCCGGCGACCACCTCCCCCAGTTCGGCAGCGATGTGGTCCTCCTGGATGAGCCCTTCTTTCAGGGGCAGGATGACGTCGCCAGCCTCGCTCAGGGCAGCCCGCCGTTCGTCCACCACAACCCGGGCCTGCTGGATGAGGGTCCCATCCAGTTCCCGGGTGTCGGGCGTGTGGGAGCCCACGCCAGTCACGTGGGTGCCGGGTGCGACCCACGCCCCATCAAAGACCGGGGTCCGCGACGTGGTGGCGGTGACCACTACATCCATCCCCTCCACGGCCTCGCGGGGGTCTCGGGCCACGTGGACCGGAATGCCCAGCCGCTCGCCCATCTCGGCGGCGAAGCGCGACGCGCTCTCCGCGATGGGGTCGTAGACCCATGCCTCCTCAATGGGGCGCACGTGGCAGAGGGCCAGGAGTTGGGTCCGAGCCTGCACCCCTGCCCCAAAGAGGCCGACGCGGCGGGCCTCCGGGCGGGAGAGGTACCGGGCTGCCACGCCGCCTGCTGCGCCTGTCCGCATGGCGGTCAGGTGGGTGCCGTCCAGGATGGCGAGGAGGACCCCTGTCTGGGGGTCCTGCAGGAGCACTGTCGCCAGAATAGTGGGCAGGTTGTGCTTCCCGGGGTTGTCCGGGTAGACGGAGACCACCTTGAGGCCCAGCCCTCCCCCTTCTCCGGCGACGTAGGCTGGCATGATGAGGTCCAGGCCGTGGTGCTCCGGCACGGCGATGGAGGTGCGCAGGGGCATGGTCACCCTGCCCAGGGCGTGCTGCCGGAACGCGTCTTCCATGGCCTGGATGGCCTCTTCCATCGTCAGCAGGGCCTGGACATCCTCTCGCGTGAGCAAAAGCGCCATACTCCTTCCCTCCTCAGAAATTGACATGAGTGCTGCGCCTCACCGGATGTTGACGATTTGGCATTCTGAGCAGAACGACGGGGAGGTAGGGGCGCACGGCCGTGCGCCCTCCGACCCCACCCCCTGGGCCCCCTCCCCGCACGCGGGGAGGGGGCTGGGGAGGGGTGCTCAGAAGAGCGTATTGTCAAAATCCTCTATGGTCAAGTACGAAGGGCACAGAAGAAAAACTTTAAGGTTCCTCCTCTTGGTGTCCTCTGTATCCCCTGGGGTGTTTTCTCTCCTTGGCCGGTGCGGTCCACTCAGGCGAGGGCGATGGCTTCGGCGGCCACCCGAGCGCCTCTCGGCAGGGCTGCGACCTCCACCACTGCACGGGCGGGAGGCTCCTCGGGGAAGAAGGCGGCGTAGGCCTCGTTCACGGCGGCGAAGTCCCCCAGGTCCTTGAGGTAAAGGGTGACCTTGACCGCTCGCCCCAGGGAACTCCCCGCGGCCTGCAGGATGGCGGCCAGGTTCTGGAGGACCTGCCGCGTCTGGGCCTGCACGTCGTCTGCGGCCAGGGTGCCCGTGGATGGGTCCAGGGGGATCTGCATGGCGGTGAAGACGAACCCTCCTGCCACCACACCCTGGGAGTAGGGGCCGAGCGCTTTCGGCGCGTTGGGGGTGGAGATGATCCGCCTCTCGTCGGACATGCCTGCCTCCTCAGTCGGGTAGAATGGGGGGTGTATTGAGGTGTTCGGTCTCAGCCCTTCTGCCCGGGGGCATTCTAACGCCAAAGGACAGGATGTGTCAAGCCCTGAGCGCCTTTTCCGAGGAGTTGTCTCGTTTTTGCAAAAGGGAAGGCTGTCACCACTCTTCTCGGCGCAGAGGGCACGCCAGGAGGCGTGCCCTTCGGTCTGCCGCGCCAGAAGGCTGTCAGAGTTCTAAAGAAAAGAGGCGGGGCCGAAAACCCCGCCTCTTTTCTCCTGCTGCGGCCCAGACGTCGGAGGCTGGGCTCTGGCCTCTATTGGCAGTAAATATTGAAGGTGGTCTTCTCCCCTTCGCGGCTGATCATGATCTGGCAGGACCGGTCGCCCTTGGAGAAGGTGTACATGGCCATTTCGTCTGTCTCCATGCTGCCTTCCTGGAGGGTCCACCCGCGGGCAGGGAGTTCGGCCTTGTAGAAGTCCGCCACTTCTTTCACCGAGGCCGGGGTTTCGAAGACGCTCATCCCCTGGATGCTGGCGGTCATCTTCGCACCGGGGAAGGGTGGGACGTCTTCTGGGAGGCCGGGCTTGGCCGCACCGGCCGGGGCTTCAATCTTCAGGGGCTCGTTCACGGCCAGGACCTCGGTGACCAGGTCCCAGGTGATCGGCTTGTCGTTCTCAACGCCCTCTATGTGGATGCTGCTTTTCACCAGGTAGTTGCCCTCGTTGGCCACCCAGAAGTCGGCCTGGGCTTTGGTGTAGTAGGTCGTTTCCTTCTTCTCCTCTCCTTCTCCGGGGAGGTTCGCCGTGCGGATAAGTTGGGCCATGGTTGTGTCGGAGACGCGGTAGTGGGTGGTGTCTATGCCGTTCACGTTCTCATGGCGGTCCACCACGTCCAGGTCCTGGGGGGTCCACTCAGTAAGGCCCATGAAGGGGGAAGAGAAAGCCTCCATAGGAGACGTTCCTTCCTCGCCCACGGTCACGGACATCCAGTCGCCCCAGGTTTCGCCCTCTTTGGTCCGCAGGTACATCACCTCTCCCACCTGGATCAGTTCCATGTCCGAGGCCTTGCCTTCCTTGTCCACACTGTGGATCACGGTGCGGGCAGCGGGTGGCTCCTTCACTCGCTCCAGTTCCACCACGAAGGAGGTGCCGTCGCTGGCCTGCATCGCCGTGCGTCCCCGGAAAGTCTGCACCCCTTCCAGGGCGTTCCACCAGTCGGCGAAGGCCTGGGGTGTGGGGACCACTTCCGGGGTTGGGGTGGGCTCGGGCGGCGGAGGTGGTGGCGTTGGGGTTGGCACGGCAGGCTGAAGGGTTGGGGC
>JBMFPD010000256.1:0-4578 GCA_049969295.1 Anaerolineae bacterium
CTCAGGGGAACGGTGCGGGCGATCGCGCCGCCTTCCACCGTCCGGAGGGTGAAGCGCAACGGCTGTTCCGACCACCCGGGGAGCGCGGCCTTGGAGAAGGCGACGATGTGGTATCCGACAGGGGAGGTGCGCTGTTCGGGCGCGACTTCGGGCCCCCGGGCCCCCGCCCCGGGGATGCGCGCCAGGACGTCCACCTCGCGCCCCTCGTAGCGAAGGCCCTCTATGGTCACCGGGGCGCCGCCCTGGGGCGTGCCGTAGAGGGCGGCGATGACGACCTCCCGCGAGAAGTCCACCTCCCGCCCTGTTCCGGACGCCACCAGGTCCGGCAACAGTTCGGCGATGGCCTTCAGGCCCTCCTGGCGGTCGGTGACCAGGAGGAGCGGCCGCTCCAGGCGAGCGCTGCTCCGCCCCTGGGCCAGGGTGCGGAAGGGGGCTCCCGGGGGTCCTCCCGGCACAGCCTTGCCCGGGGTCGCCACGACTGCGGGGCCTTCGGCAGAGGAGGGCGGCTCCACAGCGCGGATCCTGGGCTCCTCTGTGGCGGCCAGAGGGGCCGAGAGGGGGCTTTGGAACGCCCCTTCACCTGGAACCACCGCCGTGGGCGTGGCGGCAGGGGAGGGGATGGCGGTCTCCTCGCCAGGGGTAGGCGCGCCTGGCAACAGGGGGGCTTCACCCGGCGCGCACGCTGCAAGCCAAAGCAAGGCCAGGGCCAGAACGGCCCAGGCCGACCTCCCTATCCACTGTCCTCGTCTCATGGGGCCACCTCCTGGCATCCCTCTGCAGCGCACCAGTGCCGCTACGCGCTGCGCCTCCGTGCGATCCGGACCCGAGATCCGCTGACAGCACTCCCTGGGCAGGCACGGGGCCTGCCCCTCCCGATTAGACCTCACCCCTACCCCACTGTACAGACCGGGGACATAGGTTACGTGGGTTCAGGGACATGGATGGCCGACTCCATTCTATCACAGGATCTCTCCCCACACAACGCGGGGTTCTCTGCGTTGCGGTTGCATCTTGTGTTGGTGAGTCTGGGACGCGGGAAGGCCGACCTCTCCCATCCCCCCACCCCCTTCCCTCCCCGATGCGGGGAGGGAAGGGGGTGCCGCCGCAACCGGACCGGCCTCTCCATTTGACCAATTGCAAAACTTTGCATATAATCCTCCGACTTGACCGCAGACCTGCGTCCAAGCCGCGCAGATCCCCGGCCGAGCAACAACCATAGAAGCCCGTGGAGGCTACCAAGGAGGTCCGTCGTGGAAAGCCTGTTCACTCTGGTCCTGCGCATGGCGGCATCTGGCTGGGTGAGCCTGCTGGACTACCTGGCGGCGCACGTCCTTTTGTGCCTGGTGCCGGCCTTCTTCATCGCCGGTGCCCTGACCGCGCTCATCCCGAAGGAAGCCGTGACCAGGTACCTGGGCCCCAAGGCCCCCAAGTACATCTCGTACCCCGCCGCTGCCGTGGGCGGTTTCGTGCTGGCGGTGTGTTCGTGCACCATCCTGCCCCTCTTCGCTGGTATCTGGAAGCGGGGAGCAGGCCTTGGCCCGGCCATCACCTTCCTCTTCGTCGGCCCGGCGGTGAACATCCTGGCCATCGCCTACACCGGCGCGGCCATCGGCATGGATATCGCCATCGCCCGCATCGTCCTCTCCATCGCTTTCGGCATCGCCATCGGCCTCATCATGGCGGCCGTCTTCCGCAATGGGGAGACCGTCGCTGACGAGACGCTCTTCGCTGGCGAAGGACGCGTCCGGCCAGCGGTGTGGCTCTTCTTCCTGCTCCTGGTGGCCATCCTCATCGCTGGCACCCTGCAGGTGGCCCCGCTGACGAGGACGTACGCCTCGTGGACCCTGCCGGTGGACTTCCCGCCCGCGCTCCTGGAGGGCCTGGCCCGTTTCAACCTCGACTTCCAGGGGGCGCTGCTCATCGCCCTCCTCGTGGTCATCGCTGGCACGGCGGCCCTGGGCCTGAACCGCATCCTGGAGCGGGCCAACGCCTGGACAGGGATCGCGCTCGCCCTGGTGGTGGTCACCCTGCTGGTGGCTGCCCCCAGGATGGAGACTACGGCCAGCCTCCAGATTGACCTGACCGGCCGCGCCATCGCCGTGGCGGTGCTCCTCGTAGGGACGGTGGCCACGGCCCGCTGGGGTCTGGAGCGGGAAGAAGTGGCCCAGTGGCTGTGGGAGACCTGGCGCTTCGTCAAGCAGATCTTCCCCCTGCTCATCGTGGGGGTGTTCGGGGCCGGCGTCTTCAAGGCCATCATCCCCGCCAGTTGGATCCAGACCCTGGCCGGGCGCAACACGCTCTGGGCGAACCTCATCGGGGTCCTCTTCGGCGTCTTCATGTACTTCCCCACCCTGGTGGAGGTGCCCATTGCCCGCATGTTCCTGGACCTGGGGATGCACCGCGGGCCGCTTCTGGCCTACCTGCTGGCCGACCCGGAACTCTCCCTGCAGAGCATCCTGGTGACCGGCCGCATCCTGGGGCGGAAGCGCACCGCCGCCTACGTGTCGCTGGTGGCCGTCTTCAGCACCATGGCCGGCTACCTCTTCGGCCTGACGCTGGCAGGGCTGTAGGCTGCTCAGGAAAGGACAGGGCATGGACAGACGATTGGTCCTGTGGATGGGCGTGGCAGCCCTCGTCCTGGTGCTCTTCGCCCCGTGGGTCTGGGGGCAGGAGCCGGTGGTCCGCGCCCTCTTCTTCTACTCTCGGGACTGCCCGCACTGCCTGGCCATCCAGGAGGAGGTCATCCCCGCCCTGCAGGAACGCTTCGGCGACCGGCTGGACTTGCACCAACTGGAAATCTCCGACCCTGCGGTCTACCGGTTGCTCCTGGAGATGGAAGAGGCCTACCACGTACCACCCGAAAAGGCCACCGTCCCGGAACTGTTCGTGGGCAGGGATGTGCTCCTGGGAGAGGCGTCCATCCGCCAGGAGGCAGAGGCCCTGGTGGAGCGGTACCTGGAGGCCGGCGGAACGGAATGGCCGCCTCTCTACGTGGCCTACCTGGAAGCCGCGCCCGCGCCCCCGGTGACGGCCACGCCGGAGCCCCTCCCCACCCGGCACCTCTGCCCCACCTGCGCCGAGGAGCCGCCCGTGCGGGCCGACGTGCCGGTGGTACACCTCTACTACTTCGGGGACCGGCGCTGCGAACCGTGCCTCGCCCTGGAGCGGGATTTCCTGAGGCCCCTCCAGGAGGCCTACGGCGAGCGCCTCCAGGTGGACCGCCGGGACCTGGAAGGTTCCGCCCAGGACTACGCGCTGCTCCAGGCATTGGAGGCCGCCTACGGGGTCACGGAAAGCCGCCTGCCCCAGGTCTACATCGGCAAGTACGCGCTGGTGGGCGAGCAGGAGGTCCGGGAGCGCCTGCGGGAGCATATAGACATGTACCTGGCCCTGGGCGGCGTGGGCCTGCCGACCGTCCCCACGGTGACCTTCCCGGCCACCTTGCCCGCGCCCACCCCCACGCCGGAGCCCGCGGCAGCGTCCGCCTGGCGGCCCTCCGGGCTGCTCCTGGCTGCCACAGGTGTGGGGCTGGCTGTCCTCCTCGGCCTCGTCCTGGTCCTGAGGAGGGGTAGAACCAAAGCAACCTGATGGGGCTAGAGGGCCACCACGCGGCCCCACCAGGGCAAAGCCCGAACTGAACCCACCATACCACACTGTTGACAGGGAGGTACGGACATGGCAGAATTGCAGCAGAACCAACCCGCTGGGCCGGAGAACGCCCTCTTCGTCTGCTTTGGGGGGCTTTCCAACGTGGGGACCCTCTCGGGCCTGGCGGCCATGGAGGTGGTGCGGGAACTGACCCCCCAGAAAGCCTGCATCTTCTGCCTGGGGGCGCTGCCGGCCCGCAGCGAGTCGGTCATGGAGAAGGCGCGGGCCGCCCGCCGCATCGTCACCGTGGACGGCTGCGACAAGAACTGCGCCCGCAACATCGTGGTGGAGGCTGGATTCCAGCCCACCCGGTCCATCACCATTGAGCAGGACTGCGGCATTGAGAAGAAGCCCACCTTTGCCTTCGGCGACGGCGACCTGCAGAAGGTCAAGCAGGCCATCCTGGATGCCCTGCGGGAGTGAAAGAAGGTGAATCCATGACGGATCGGGAGGAGATGCTCATCCGGCGGTACGACCTGGAGGTGACCTCGCCTCCCTGCGAGCCAGGGGCGGAACGGTGGAGCGCGTTCGCCCACCTGGAGGACGACATCTCTGAGGTCCTGCCCTACCTGAACGCCGTCTGGAAAGGGGCCATCTACGACCACGAGGCCCAGGTCCTGACCTGGCGCATGGGAGGACGGGCTGTGAGCGTCCGCCCACGGGAAGTGGCCGTGAGCAACCTGGAGGACCGGGACGAAGCGGTGGAAGTGGTGGAGCGCCTCATCGCCCGCATCAACGAGGTCTGGTCGCGCCGGAGGGAGATCCGGCCCAGCCTGGCCCGAAGGCGGCGGCTGGTGGCGCTGGATGTCTACAAACTCCTCCCTGGGGGCAACTGCCGGGCCTGCGGCGAGCCGACCTGCTTCGTCTTCGCCACCAAACTGACCACCGGCCAGGTCTCCCTGGAAGCCTGCACGCCTCTCTTCACCGAGG
>JBMFPD010000257.1:0-4576 GCA_049969295.1 Anaerolineae bacterium
GGAGGAGCACCAGCCCTTGTCAAGATCTGCTCTACCACCTGGTAACGATGTTCTGGCCCGCTACCAGGAGGCGTTGACAGGGCGCTCGGTTTGTGATAAGATGTGCCCCACATTAGGAAGAAGCCAGCAGACCCCCTTGCCGGCTCGCCGGTCAGAGGAGGTCCCGTGCGGTGCAGGGCGTTGCCCCCGCCGCACCCTCAGAACTCATACGGAGGAGGCGATTGACCATGGCTGTGATCGGCTACCTGGAAGGCACTCCATCCATTTTCCTCACCCAGATCTCGCTGGATGGCTTTTCCACCCTGCCCTTAGGGAACGGATGGGATGGGCACGGCAAATACATCGCCCACCTCGGTCCCCAGGACAACGTCTGCCTGGTGGTGGGGTACCTCCACAAACTGCTCCCCACCCCCGAGTCCCCCCTGAAGCCGGCCGACCTGCTGTTCGCCTGCCGCAGGCACAACATCCCCGTCGTGGTCATCGCGCCCAAAGAGGGGCACGCCAAAGCCCGCGAACTCCTGGGGGAGGCGGCCAATCTCGTCACCCTGGTGGGCCGGGAGGACCTGTACGAGACGGTGCTGCGCCTCGCCCGGAAGTGCGAGGGGTAACACCCTGCGCCCTCAGGGGTGCCCTGAGAGAACGGCAGGCCGCAGGCCAGAGCCAGGGCGAAAGCCTGGGCACGCGCCTGCTGCACCCTCTGGATGGGCGATGGGAAGGCCCCCCGCATGTGCCGATGCGGGGGGCCTCGCTGTGCCGAGGGTCGGCTTCCCCTGCCGGCGGCCGGGGCGAAGGGGGGAACGTTGCACCTGCAGTTCTGGGGAGCGGTCCGCACCGTGACCGGCTCCATGCACCTCCTGGAGGTGCACGGGAGCCGCATCCTGCTGGACTGCGGCCTCTTCCAGGGGAAGCGCCAGGAGGCCTACCAGCGCAACCGCGAATTCCCCTTTGACATCCGCTCGGTGGATGCCGTGGTCCTCTCCCACGCGCATATAGACCACTCCGGGAACCTTCCCTCCCTGGTGAAGCAGGGGTACGAAGGCCCCGTCTACGCCACGCCAGCCACCTACGACCTGTGCGGAGCCATGCTCCGGGACTCCGCCCACATCCAGGCCGCCGACGCGGCCTACGTGAACAAGAAGAGGGCCCGCAAGGGCGAGCCCCCTGTGGAACCCCTCTACAGCCTGGACGATGCCGTGGCCACCCTGCACCACTTCGTCGCCGTGGCCTATGGCCGGCCCGTCCCCGTCGCCCCGGGGGTGCTCCTCACGTTCTACGACGCCGGGCACATCCTCGGCTCGGCCCTCACCGTGCTGGACCTTGAAGAGGACGGACGCCACGTCCGGCTCCTCTTCACCGGGGACCTGGGGCGCAGGAACCTGCCCATCCTGCGGGACCCCCAGGTGGTTCCCGGGGTGGACCTCCTCATCACCGAAAGCACCTACGGCAACCGCGACCACGGGACCCCGGAGGAAGCCGAGGCCCGCCTCCGGGAGATCGTCCAGCGCACCTACCGCCGCGGAGGCAAGGTCATCATCCCTGCCTTCGCTGTGGGCCGCACTCAGGAGGTTGTCTACGCCCTCCACCGGCTCACGGTAGCCCGGGCTATCCCGCCCATGCCCATCTATGTGGATAGCCCTCTGGCCACCGATGTCACGGAGATCTTCCGCCTGCACCCCGAATGCTACGACGAGGAGACGGCGAACTTCATGTGGGTGGACGGGCACCGGGACCCCTTCGGCTTCAGCCGCCTGACCTACGTCCGGGATGTGGAGGCCTCCAAGCGGCTGAACGCGCTCCAGGAGCCAGCGGTGATCATCAGCGCCTCCGGCATGTGCGAGGCGGGGCGCATTCTGCACCACCTGAAGCACAACGTGGGAGACCCGCGCAACACGGTCCTCTTCGTGGGGTTCCAGGCGGAGAACACCCTGGGCCGCTACCTGGTGGACGGGCACAAGGAAGTCAAGATCTTCGGGGAACCGCACACGGTCCGGGCCGAGGTGGAGTCCATTGACGGCTACAGCGCGCACGCGGACCGGGAGGAACTCCTGGCCTACTTCCAGCGCCTCCTGGACCAGGGGGGACGTTTGGAGCGCGTCTTCGTGGTCCACGGGGATGAGGAAAACGCGCTGGCGTTGGCCCAGGCCCTGGCGGGGATGCCTGTGGGTTCGGTGCACGTCCCTGTCAGGGGAGAGGCGTTTGAGGTTTGAGGGAGATGCCCCCTCCACCCGCAGGGAAAGGAGCAGTTGTAGAAAGGATGTCCGCCTTGCGGGCTGCGGCCCGGGACCTGGGCCTTGCCCTCACGGAGGAGCAGGTCCGGGCCTTCCACCGCCACTGGCAGGAACTGGTGGCGTGGAACAGGCGGATCAACCTCACCACCGTGACGGACTACCAGGAGGCCCAGGTGCGCCACTTCCTGGACTCCCTCCTGCCCCTGGTGGCGCTGCGGGAGGTGAAGTGGCTGCCGGGGAGCGAGAGGCCAGAGCGGCCGCCCCACTGGCCTCCGGGCCGGCGTCTCCTCTGCGCAGACATCGGCAGCGGAGCCGGGTTCCCCGGCGTGCCCCTCAAGGTGGTCTGCCCCGCGTGGGGGATGGTCCTGGTGGAATCTGTGGGGAAGAAGGCCCAGTTCCTGCGCCACCTGGTGAGCGTGCTGGCCCTGGACGATGTGTGGGTGGAACACGCCCGGGCCGAGGAGGTGGGTAGGGACCCCCTCCACCGGGAGCAGTACGACCTGGTGGTGGCCCGGGCGGTGGCCGATCTGCGGGTCCTCGCCGAGTACGCCCTGCCCCTCCTGCGACGAGGGGGATTGCTTGTGGCCCACAAGGGCAGCCGGGCCGAGCAGGAAGTCTGGGAAGCGGAGAAAGCCCTCCGCATCCTTGGAGGAGAGGTGGTCCGCATCCTCTCCTATGAACTGCCAGGCGTGGTGGAGCCGCGGCGGATGGTCCTGGTGGAGAAACGGTCGGCCACTCCGGCCTCCTACCCCCGCCGGCCTGGCATCCCGCAGAAGCGGCCGCTGGGGCGATAGGCGGCAGGCCCGGAGCCGCTCCCCGCGGGGTGGGCGCGAAGGCGGAGGGAAGATCCGCGTTCTGGGCCCCTGTGCTTCGTAGGCCCTCCCAGGGCGCAACCCCTCTCCCCAACCTACCGGGCCGGCGGAAAGGCCCGGGAGAGCACGCGCCCCTCCATGTGGGCAGGGATGGGGGCGCCCAACGCCGCGAGGAGAGTGGGGGCCAGGTCCGCCAGGCGCGGCCTTTTCCCTGGCCCCTCCGCTCTGACCGCTGGCCCCGCCGCCAGCAGGACCCCAGGCACGTCCTGAGGCCGATAGGGGCCTTCGTGGCCGGCGGCCCAGCGGCCCTGGCGCGGGGTGATGGAGGGGCGGTCGGGCGCGATCTCGCCCAGCATGTCCCGACGGTCCAGGCCGTAGCCCGGTTGCAGGGCCACCACCAGGTCCGGGATCCGCTCCAGCGCACCGCCCCGGTAGAGGGCCTCCCGGGGCCACACCCCGGCCACCACCCGGCGGCCCGTCTCCGGATCGCGCCAGGTGAGGAGGCCATCCTGGATCTCCCTCCGCAGGGCCTCGTAGCGTGCCGGAGGCACCGTCCCCAGAGGCTCGCGCCCTTCCACGTTGAGGAAAACGCCCCCGTGGCCGAGGCTGGCGGCCGCAGTGCGCGCCCAGTCTATGGCCGGGCCGCGAGGACCTTCCCGCACCTGGAGGTACCCGCGCTCGTGCAGCCACCGGTTGAGCGCGACGCGGCGCTCCAGGGGGCAGACACCGTGGTCGCTCACCAGGAGGAAGGACACATCAGGGGCCAGGGCCCGCTGGAGGCGGTCCACCACGGTGTCCATCCAGGCATAGGCGGCACGGACGGCTTCCCCGGGCTCGGTGCTGCCCGCCCAGAAGAGGTGCTGCACGACATCCAGCGTGAAGAGGTGCCCCACGGCCAGGCTCCAGTCGGACTGGGCCGCAAGGTGGACCAGAGCCCGGGTCCGCTGTTCCCAGGTCTCCCAGGCATCCTGGAGGAAGGTCTCGTCGTCCAGAAGGCTGGTCTGGAGGCCGTTCTGGTCGCAGGCCTGCCCCAGGGTGGCGTAGGGGCCGATCCAGGTGGCCACTTCGGCCGCAAACCCCTCTGGCGCGCTCAGGGGGAAAGGGGCTGCATCGGGCGGATACTGGACGGGGGTGCGGTAAAGGGCCAGCGGAGCGCGGTCCAGCCAGCGGAAGCGGACCATTCCTTCCTCGGCCCGGTGTCCCCGGGCCAGGGAGAAGCGCAGCCAGAGGGTCCATCCCCCTGGGGAGAGGATGGCCTCGGCCCCTCCCTGCGCCTGGCCCTGAGGCGCTCCCCCGATGCGCAGGTGGAGCGAATCCCCTTCCACCCTCACCCAGAGGGCCGGGCCTCCCCGGTCCGGGCCCAGGAGAGGAGCCCAGAAGGAGTTCTCCTCTCCCGGCTCCAGGGGGATGACCTGTCGGCGGTCCCGCACCTCTGCCGCGCGCCCGCCCTTCGGGTCGGCCGTGAAGAGGGCGGAGAGGCCCAGGCTGCCGAGCACGTCAGGGACGCCCAGCCCTGCCAGCATCCCCCCCTGCGTC
>JBMFPD010000258.1:0-4575 GCA_049969295.1 Anaerolineae bacterium
CTCGCCCGCGAGCAGGGTGTGGTCCGCAAGGAGTGGGGGGGACGCCTGCCCATCGCCCTGGTCTACCCCAACCGCTACGCAGTGGGGATGGGCAGCCTCGCCATCCACCTCCTGTACAGGAGGTGGAACGACCGCCCGGACGTGGTCTGCGAGCGTGTCTTCCCCGCGCTGGAGGGCAGGGGACCGGGCAGGGCCGATGACCTGGGGGCGGGCGAGGATGCCCGCCTGCCGCAGGTGGGGCCTTCCCTCTCGCTGGAGTCCCAGCGCCCCCTGGCGGAGTTCCCCGTGGTGGCCTTCTCCGTGGCCTACGAACTGGACTACCCCCACGTGGTGGGGATGTTGCGCGCGGCCGGCATCCCCCTCTGGGCAGAGGAACGGGAGGCCGGAGACCCCATTGTGCTGGCCGGCGGCATGGCCGTGACCGCCAACCCGGAGCCCCTGGCCCCCTTCCTGGATGCGGTGGTGCTGGGCGATGCGGAGCCAGTCCTGGACGCCCTGACCGAGGCCCTCAGGGAGGTGCAGGGTGCGCCGCGCCCGGAGGTCTGGGAGCGGCTGGCCTGCATCCCGGGCATCTACGTGCCAGCCCTCTACGAGGTCGCCTACGACGGAAGGGGACGCCTGGTGCGCCTGGCCTGCCGCGGCCAGGTGTGGGAGGGAGGAGGATCCCCCCTGCCTGGCGTGGTGTGGCGAGGGGTGTACCAGCCCACCGTGCCAGAACCGGCCTGCACCATGGTCTTCAGCGACCGGGCGGAGTTCGGCGACCTGTTCCTGCTGGAGGTGGCCCGGGGGTGTCAGCACGGGTGCGCCTTCTGCCTGGCAGGGTATGCGGCCCGGCCGGTCCGCTACTGGGACGCGGAGGTCCTCCTGGAGCGGGCGCGGGAGGGGCTGCGCTTCCGCAGAGGTGTGGGCCTGGTGGGCTCGGCGGTCTCCGACCACCCCCAGATGGACCGGCTGGTCCTGGCCCTCCGGGAGATGGGGGCACGGATCTCGGTCTCCTCGTGGCGGGCCGATGCCCTGTCGGAGGTCCTCCTGCGGGCCCTGGCGGAAAGCGGGGCGCGGACCATCACCCTGGCCCCGGAGACGGGCACGGAGAGGCTTCGGCGACGCATCGGCAAGGGGATCCCCGATGCCGCGTTCCAGCGCGCTGCGGAACTCGCAGGCCGCCTGGGCTTCCGCCAGATCAAACTCTACTTCATGGTGGGGCTTCCTGACGAGACGGAGGAGGATGTCGCTGCCATCGGTACCCTGAGCGAGGCGGTCGGTCGGTGGTCGGGCCTCCAGGTGGTGGCGAGCCTCTCCCCCTTCGTGCCCAAGGCCCAGACTCCCCTGGAACGGGAAGGTGTGCTACAATTGGAGGTGTTGAAGCGGCGCCTCCGCTGGCTTGTGCGGGACCTGGCGCGGCGGGGCGTACAGGTCCGTGCTGAGAGCGCGGCCTGGGCCCAGGTCCAGGCCGCGCTGGCACGGGGCAACCGCACCTTCGCCCTTGCCCTGGAAGCCGTGGAGCGCTACACTTTGCAGGGGTGGCAGGAGGCGCTGGAACGGGCGGGGGTGGACGTGGCCCCGGCCCTGGAGGGGATTGCGGAAGGGATGTTGCCCTGGGCCCACATCGGGAGCGGCCCCAGGGCCCCGGGAGGTTCGTCGTGCGCTGGATAGCGGGGAATGGAGACCTGCCCCCTCACGCCCGGCTGGAGGTCCTGGAGCAGATGGGGGTTCCCCACGCCATCTTCGGGCGTCTGGGGGGCACGAGCCTGCCTCCCTTTGATTCCCTCAACACGGGCCATACGGTGGGCGATGCGCCAGAGGCTGTGGAGGCCAACATGGCCCGCATCGCGCGCGCTCTGGGCGTCGCCCGGGAAGACCTGGTCACGGCGCGTCTCGTACATGGCACCCGGGTTGCCGTGGTGGGGCCCCAGGACCGGGGGCGCGTGGTCCCGGCGACGGACGCACTGGTCACTGCCTCGCCGGGGGTGGTCCTCTTCCTGCGTTTTGCCGATTGTGTGCCCCTCTTTCTCTTTGACACGCGGACGGGGGCGGTGGGCCTGGGCCACGCGGGGTGGAAGGGGACGATAGAGGGGATCGCCGTGCCATGGTGGAGGCCATGCGACGGGCTTTTGGCAGCCGGCCCGAGGAGATGGTCGGGGCTCTGGGGCCGGCCATCGGCCCGTGCTGTTACGAGGTCGGCCCGGACGTGGAGGCCCTGGTGCGCCGGGGGCTGCCCCAGATGGCCCTGGAGGTGCTCCAGAGCCGCAACGGCCGTGTGCACTTTGACCTGTGGGAGGCCAACCGCCAGCAGTGGCTCGCCGCTGGGGTGGGCCAGGTAGAGGTGAGCGGAGTGTGCACCGCCTGTCGGCGGGACCTCTTCTTCTCCCACCGCGGAGACGGCGGGCGGACCGGGCGGTTCGGGGTGGCCATTTGGACTCCCGGGCCGGCGCCCCTTTGAGACACGAGGAGGCATGCACTGCGGACATGGACGCTGAGACGCTGGAGCGCAACCTCCGCCAGGTGCGGGAACGGATCGCCCGCGCCGCGGAACGGGTGGGGCGGGACCCGGCGGAGGTCACCCTGGTGGCCGTGACCAAGACGGTGCCGGTGGAGGTGATCCGGCTGGCTTACGGCATGGGCTTGCGGGACTTCGGCGAGAACCGCGTGGAGGAGGCCCTGCCCAAAGCGCGGGCGCTGCCTTCCGACGTCCGCTGGCACTGCATTGGGCACGTGCAGCGCCGCAAGGCCCGCCTGGCGGTGGAACTCTCCTACCTGGTCCACTCGGTGGATTCCGTGCGCCTGGCCCAGCGCCTGCAGCGCTTCTGCGAGGAACAGGGGAGGGACCTTCCCATCCTGCTGGAGGTCAACATCTCGGGGGAAGAAACGAAGTATGGCTTCCGGCCGGAGGAGGTGGCCGCAGCGGTGCCAGAGATCGCCGCCTGCCACCGGCTGCGCATCCAGGGGCTGATGACCATCGCCCCCCTGGTAGCGGACCCCGAGGAGGCCCGGCCCTGCTTCCGCGCCCTGCGGACGCTGCGGGACGCGCTGGCTGCCCGGTACCCGGACCTGGACTGGCGGCACCTTTCCATGGGCATGACGGGCGATTTTGAGGTGGCGGTGGAGGAGGGCGCCACCCTGGTGCGCATCGGCCAGGCCCTTTTCGGGCCGAGGCCGGCGTGAGGGCGTCCGGGGCGCTCTTTGCGTGGGGGAGGTGAGGCATGGCAACTCTGATCCGCGTTGTCTCGTTCCTTTTTGACCTGTGGAGTTTCGCCATTCTGGCGCGGGTGTTCCTCTCCTGGATGAACATCAGTCCCTACCACCCCGTAGTGCGGGCCCTGGACAAGGTCACGGAGCCCATCCTCGCGCCTCTGCGCCGCGTTGTGCCCCCCATCGGCATGGTGGATATCACACCCATCGTGGCCCTGCTCCTCATCCAGTTGGCAGCGCGGGTGGTGATCTCCTTGCTGGCGGGTCTGGGGTGAGGTGCTGTGGCCTGGACGGTGGAGGAACAGGAAGGCGGGGTGCGTTTCCGGGTGCGGGTGGTCCCCCGGGCAAGCCGGGACGAGGTGGCGGGGCTGCAGGGGGAGGCCCTCCGGGTGCGGCTGACTGCACCGCCTGTGGAAGGGGCGGCGAACCGGGCCCTGGTGGACTTCCTGGCCCGGCAGCTGGGGGTGCGCAGGAGCCAGGTGCACATCCTCGCGGGCGAGGCTTCCCGGGACAAGGTGGTGGCCGTGGAAGGCCTGACGGCCGAGGAGGCGCGGGCGCGGCTCCTGGGCCACCTCGCGGCACGTTGACACCCCGCGCTCCTTCCCGTATAATGGCAGCGTCCCAGTTCGCGACGGAGGCGCGCCGCTTTGGCCCAGAGGTTGCTCATCCTGGACCCCGATACCGCCTTTGCCACGGTCCTGGCCGAAGCCATTGAGAGCCTGGGCACGTACGAAGCCACGGCTGTGGTTTCCCTGGAACAGGCTCTGGCCGAACTTCGGGCACACGATTACGCCATGGCCCTTGTGGACCCTGCCGCTCTGGAGGTCGCCCCGTCCGCCCTGGCGGAGCGCCTGCGCGCTGTGCGTCCCGACCTGCGCCTGATGTGGATCGGGGAGGAGGACAACGAAGAAGCCCAGAGGGTTGGGGTCCAGGGGTGGCTGCCCAAGCCTTTCTTCGTCGGGGAATTGCCTGCCCTGCTGGATGAGGCGATGCGCAAACCCTGCGGCAGGCCCTTGCCCCCCTCGCCGCCCCCAGCCCTTCCAGAGGAATGTGAAGACCTGAAGCACACCCTCCGGCGGCTCTGCCAGGAGGCGGGAACCCTCTGCGCTTTCGTCCTGGACCGCGGCCGTGTGCTGGCCCATGCCGGGACCCTCGCGCCCACCACGCTGGATCCTCTCTCCCAGGCCACTGTCGGGATGGAGCGGTCCCTTCAGCAGGTGGCCCAGGCCATCAGCGAGGAGGGAGGGTTTCAGCAGGTCCTCCTGGAGGGGGCCGGGTACCGTCTCTACCTGGTGCGGGTGGCGCCGGAGGCGACCTTGGCCATTTTGGGCGAGTCCGTCGCGCCCCTGGGGGCCCTGCGGTACAGCGCCCGCCAGGCGGCGCGGG